>DRQV01000017.1 GCA_011371325.1 Thioploca sp. | reverse complement strand
TGATTCGTCATTTAGAACGTAATGGACAACTAGATCGAGAATTAGAATTTTTGCCTAATAACAAAACTTTAACCGAGAGGAAAACTAACCAATTAGGTCTAAATTCTCCTGAATTATGCGTATTAATAGCGTATAGTAAAATTACTTTATACACCGATTTGCTAGAGTCTGATTTACCTGAAGATCCATATTTTCAAACTATATTAATCAACTATTTTCCAACTCCATTATCAGAACGATTCACTAATGAAATTTCCCAACATCCTCTACATAGAGAAATAATTGCTACTGTTTCAACCAATATGGTTGTTAATCGGGCTAGTGGAGTTTTCATTTTCTTATTAAATGAAGAAACCGGTCAATCCGCCCCAGATATAGTCAGAGCTTTTATGGCAGCATGGGAAATTTTCGATATGCAACAACTATGGACAGAAATAGAAACATTAGATAATAAAGTAAGCTCTCAAGTTCAAATTAATATGATAATTGACGCTCGTAAACAAGTGGAACGAGTGAGCCGTTGGTTATTACGCCATCATCATTTAGACATATTAAAATCGATAGCAACTTTACGACCTGGAATCGTGCAATTAACCGAAAATTTAACCAGTTTAATTGGAGAAGATGACAAAAAAAGTTTAGCTATATCAACTAATAAGCTGGTAGAAGTTGGAGTTCCAGAAGCCTTAGCAATTAAAATTAATAGTTTCCCCATGTTATTATCGGCCTTAGATATTGTGGAAATAGCTAGTAATACTGGAACTGAACTAGAACATGTAGCGACTTTACATTTTATGTTAGGAACTAAATTTAATTTAGGCTGGTTATTCGATAAAATCAGTGAGTTACCCAGAGATACCAGATGGACATCTCTATCTCGTTCAACCTTACGAGACGATTTATATCGAACTCATAGAAAATTGACCATAGTGGTATTAAGAACTGATGCGACTGAACCACAAACTAAGATTGACACTTGGTTAGGACAAAAACAGGCTTGTATAACTCGTTGTCAGCAAATGTTAGCTGATATTAACAATATTGAAACCCCAGATTTATCAGTATTATCAGTAGCATTACGAGAAATTAGAAATTTGTTGTAATTTAAAGGATTGTTCCTATATAACATAATGATTTATAGGGATAATCTCTTATGGTTAGCCGATATAATAATCAGTTAATTCTTGTTATATAAAACTATAAATGATATTATGTTGAATACCTGTTTCAACCTGGAACATTTACATCAGTCTTAATTTTGAGGAAATTATATGAATGTTTATTATGATAAAGATGCGGATTTATCATTAATTAAAAGTAAAAAAGTCACTATTATAGGTTACGGTTCTCAAGGTCACGCTCATGCTAATAATCTACATGAATCTGGCGTAGAAGTTGTAGTAGGATTACGTAGTGGTTCTGCATCAGAAGCTAAAGTTCAGTCTGCTGGCTTACAGACCAAATCGATAGAAGATGCAGTTGCTTGGGCTGATTTAATTATGGTACTAGCTCCAGATGAACATCAAGCTAAAATTTATCGTGATAGCATTGCCCCCAATATTAAATCTGGTGCCGCATTAGCATTCGCTCATGGCTTTAATATTCACTTTGAACAAATTGAAGTAGCAAAAGATATCGATGTAATTATGATCGCCCCTAAAGGCCCTGGACATTTAGTACGTTCTACTTATACCCAAGGTGCTGGTGTACCAAGCTTAATTGCAGTTCATCAAGATGCTTCCGGTAAAGCTAGGGATATTGCTCTTTCTTATGCCTCAGCTAATGGTGGCGGTAGAGCTGGAATTATTGAGACCACTTTTAAAGAAGAAACCGAAACTGACCTATTTGGTGAGCAAGCTGTATTATGTGGTGGTTTAACTTCCTTAGCTCAAGCTGGATTTGAAACTTTAGTTGAAGCTGGTTATGCTCCAGAAATGGCCTATTTTGAATGTATGCACGAATTAAAATTAATCGTTGACTTAATGTATGAAGGTGGAATGGCTAACATGCGTTATTCTATTTCTAATACTGCTGAATATGGTGATTTAACCAGAGGTCCACGTATTATTAACGATGCTACTAAAAAAGAAATGCGTAAAATTCTTAAAGAAATTCAAAATGGGGAATTTGCTCGAGAATTTATTATGGAAAATCAAACAGGTCAAGCAACTTTAAAAGCTAAACGTCGTTTAGGACGTGAGCATAAATTAGAACAAGTTGGAAGCAAATTGCGTGATATGATGCCTTGGATTAAAGCTAATAAATTGGTCGATAAAGCCAAAAACTAAATCTTAATTATGAATTCTTAATGTTTAATTAAAGCTATGAGAGACTTTGATTTTAATTGAGAATTAAGGATTATAAATTAAAAATTAAGGAAAAGTATGGACACAAAACGACCTATTAAGCGACGACGTGGGATTTATTTATTACCTAATTTATTCACTACTGCAGCTTTATTTTCCGGTTTTTATGCCATAGTTGCGGCAATTCATGGTAAATTTGAAATGGCTGCAGTAACAATATTCATAGGTATGATACTTGATGGTCTTGATGGGCGGGTTGCTCGGATGACTAATACCGAAAGTACTTTTGGAACTGAATACGATAGTTTATCTGACTTAATATGTTTTGGGTTAGCACCAGCATTATTAATGTATCAATGGTCTTTATCTTCCTTAATTGACATATCCAGTTTTTTTGGCAAACTCGGTTGGTTAGCAGCATTTATTTATACTGCTTGTACTGCTATGAGGTTAGCAAGATTTAACACTCAAGTTGACAAGGCTGATAAGGCTTATTTTCAAGGATTAGCAAGCCCTGCTGCTGCTGGAGTAATAGCTGGTTTTGTGTGGATAGGAGCTGATAATCAATTAGATGGAGCTGATTTAGTTTTGATAACTTGGTTTATGACTGTAATAGCTGGTTTATTGATGGTTAGTAAATTTCGTTATCGTAGTTTTAAAGATTTGGATTTGAAAGGAAAAATACCATTTATAAATATTTTACTCATAGTAATGCTATTTGCATTAATTTCGATAGATCCGCCTCAAGTATTATTCATAGTGTTTTTTATTTACGCTATTTCAGGCCCAATCATGACACTAATACAATTACATAATATTTCACGTAACCGTTAATTATTAATTGAACTAGCAAATGGAAGTTAGAAGATTATTCTGCTTCCATTATTTAAGTAGAAATACCTATTTTTATAAAATCAAAGAGCTTGTAAGCCAATTTTAATTAATGATAACTTCAGTTTGTTACTTAAGATAAATTCTCTTCCATGAGCAACTTATTTTTAGAATCCCAGAGGGTGGTGCGTCCAATTCCCATTCAAGCGAAAACTAGATAATAATAGGTTTAACTGAATCGGGAACCATGACAATTATTTATCGTTGGCAGACTTTATCATATATTGGATAGCCAATTTAATTTCTGCATCATTAAGATGATTATTACCACCACGTGGTGGCATAACATTAAAACCATTAATAACACTAGATAGAAGTGCTTTTTCACCTTTAGCTATTCTTGGTTTCCAGTCAGATTTTTTACCAAATCGTGGTGCTTTAGCAATACCAATTGCATGACAAGAAGCACAAGAAGTATCATAAACTTCTTTGCCAGACATTTTAGCATTGCCAAGCATTACTGATTTTACTGTTTTACTGGGCTTTTCAATTTGACTAGGGGTTGGATTAGCAACTGCTTCTAATATATATTTTACTGCTCGTTTTATTTCCTCATCACTAAGAGTTTTATTTCCTCCACGCGGAGGCATAATATTAAGACCATTAATAACACTAGCAATTAATGCCTCTTCGCCTTTAGTAATTCTTGCTTGCCAACTAATCTTATCACCAATTTTAGGAGCACCAACTATTCCTTCACCATGACAAGTTATACATGACATAGCATACACTTCTTTACCGGATTTTAATTTAGTAACCGATTGAACTGGTTTAATAATAGGTTTTGTAACAATTGGTACTGGTTTTTCAACTATTGTAACTGGCTCTACATTATTCGTATCACTTACAGCTAATAACATGTATCTTACTGCCATTTTTACTTCTTCGTCACTTAATTCACTACGTCCACCTCGCGGTGGCATAACATTAATCCCATTCATAGCATTATTAATTAGTGCCTGTTCACCTTTAGCAATTCGTTTAGCCCAACTATTTTTATCACCAAATTTTGGGGCTCCGGCCAAACCAGCAGTATGACAAGATGTACAAGCTTTATAGTAAACTTCTTTACCTAATTTATTTACTATGATAAGGTCTTCATCAGATACTGTGGGTAAAGTTATCTCTACTTCTGATTTAGGTTGTGATATTAAAACTACTTTTTCAACTTGTTCAGTATTAAGTTTTTGAGACTTATGAAGTTCAAGCTCTGCTGTTACTAGTTTATTGATGATGGATGCAATAGGTAAAATGATACCAATAAAAACCACAATACCAATAAGTAAATTTTTAATCGAAGAAGTATCTCGTTGACTCACTATAAGTTTTCCTCAGTTTAAATAGTTTGCAATAATACCAAAAATCATACCATAACTAAAGCACAAAAGCCAATCAGTAATTGTATGTATTTTTTAACGTGTGGCAATTGCACTAGAAAACTTTTTCTAGTAATATTAACAAATAATCCAAAAGTGGTCGATAAGTTAAAATGAGTTGTTATTTACTCAACCTGTAATCGTATTAAACTCAAAATAAGGAAAACTAATCAACTTAATGAAACCACCAGAATTACTTTCTCCAGCCGGTACCTTAAAAAATATGCGGTATGCTTTTGCTTATGGAGCTGATGCCGTTTATGCTGGCCAACCTCGTTATAGTTTACGAGTACGCCAAAATGACTTTGCTAAACTAGATAATTTAGCCCAAGGTATTACAGAAGCACATGCTCAAAATAAAAAATTCTATATTGCTTGTAATTTGCTTCCACATAATGCAAAATTAAAAACCTTCATGGATGATATGGCTCCCATAATTGAAATGCAACCAGATGCACTAATTATGGCTGATCCTGGATTGGTCATGTTGGTCAGAGAACGTTGGCCTCAACAAGATATTCATTTATCAGTTCAAGCTAATACCATGAATTATGCTTCAGTTAAATTTTGGCAGAAGTTAGGCTTAATCCGTATTATTTTATCTCGTGAATTATCGCTAGAAGATATTGCAGAAATTCGGCAGCAATGTCCAGATATGGAATTGGAAGTATTTGTACATGGCTCTTTATGTATCGCTTACTCAGGTCGCTGTTTATTATCGGGTTATATTAATCATCGTGATGCTAACCAAGGTAGCTGTACCAATGCTTGCCGCTGGAATTATAAATTATATGAAGGCAAGGAAGATACTATCGGGATTCATCTGTTAGAAGAAAAAGAACGACCTGGTAAATATTTACCAATTTTTGAAGATGAAAATGGTACTTATATCATGAATTCTAAGGATTTACGTGCCATACAACATATAAAAACACTGACAGAAATAGGTATAGATTCTGTTAAAATTGAAGGTCGTACTAAATCTTATTATTATGTGGCACGGACTGCTCAAATTTATCGGCAAGCTATTGATGACATTACTGCTAATAAAGATTTTGACATAAAATTATTCCAAGAATTAGATAATTTAACTAATAGAGAATATACCGAGGGATTTTATCGGCGACATGTACCAGAAGAATATCAGAATTATAAGTCTAATAATTCAGTTCATAATCAGCAACAATTTGTCGGAGAAGTTTTGGGTTATACTGGAGAACTATTAGATATTGAAGTAAAGAACCATTTTGAACTTGGAGATAACTTAGAACTTATTTCACCACAAGGCAATCAACAATTTAAACTAGAACAACTTAAAGATCAATATAATAATAATATAGAAGTTGCTCCTGGTTCTGGGCATACAGTACGCATTCGGCCACCTATTCCAATCGGAGTGAATTATGGTTTATTGGCAAAAGATATAAAATTAACAGTGAATTGTTAATTAAAATCAATAGCTAATATTTGATTACTTTTTAAATAAAATTTAATATAAATATGACTGAACTGGCAATTATCGGTGGTAGTGGTTTAACTGAACTAGAAGGTTTAAAAATTACTAATCACCAAGTATTAAAAACTCCATATGGAGAAACATCTAGCCCAATAATTCATGGTATTTATGATAATAAATCAATAGTATTTTTAGCTCGTCATGGAACTAAACATACGATTCCACCACATAAAATCAATTATCGGGCTAATATACATGCTCTTAAACAGATAGGCATAGAATCAGTTATTGCTATTGCTGCCGTAGGTAGTATTCATCCTGATATGCAACCAGGTGACTTAATAATTCCGCATCAAATTATTGATTATACTTACGGTCGAGAACATACTTTTTTTGCCGAAGACTTAAGTCATGTAACTCATATTGATTTTACCAATCCATACTGTGAAGATTTAAGAAATAGATTTTTAAATGCATCCGATCAAGTTAATTTCAGAGTGTTCTCTCAAGGAGTTTATGGGATAACTCAAGGTCCTCGTTTAGAAACAATTGCTGAAATAGATCGTATGGAACAAGATGGTTGCGATATTGTAGGTATGACTGGAATGCCAGAAGCTGTCTTAGCTAGAGAGGTAGATTTATGTTATGCAACCTGTGCAGTAATTGCTAATGAAGCAGCAGGACGTGGCAATGAGCAAATAACTATGGCGGAAATAGAGGCAAATCTAACTGATGGAATTGATTATGTACGGCAATTGTTAGAAAAAGTTCTTCAGGATTATTAACTATTCTTGACTCATTAAAACAAGAAATGTTAGTATTTTATTCAGCTTTAATTCATAGGAAATAGTTTTGTAAGATTTAAATCAGAATTTAATCCATTGCAATATTACCCGAAACACTTATTATTAGTATAACATGAGTTCTAATACCGATTTTTTTAAACAACGTCGTGGTGGTATACTATTACATCCGACCTCGTTACCTGGTACTCCTGGTAATGGTGACTTAGGTCAACATGCTTATCGTTTTATAGACTTTCTCGCAGATTGTCATATTTCGATTTGGCAAACGTTACCTTTAGGTCAACCACATGAAGATTTATCTCCATATCAATGTCAATCAGTCCATGCAGCAAATTCTTTACTCATTAATTTAGACTTTCTAGTTGAAAAATCCTGGTTAAGCAAAGATTCGGCCCCTATTTCAGAATCTGAATTACAATCAGAATTAATCCGGCTTGCTAAAGACGGTTGGCTAACAGAAACTTCAATAGAAACCGAGTTAAAACAAAAGTTAGAACATAGCCAATTTAAAGAACAATGTATATCAATTGAACAAAATTCTGCTATACGTTATCGCCATGCTCGTTTGAAAGAAGCTAAAGCTGGTTTTGAGAACAATGCTCATACTGATGATCGAGCTAATTTTGCTGAGTTTATTGAAGCTCATGCTGATTGGTTGGAAGATTATGCCTTATTCCGAGCTTTGAAAGCTGAACATCTTTCAGTTTTACAAGCTAAATGTTTACAAGCTTTATCAGAACACCATGAAAATTTACCAGCCTATCTCAATGAAATAAAACAATCCAGCGGTTGGTGGGGTTGGCAAACTGAACTGCGAGATCGTGATTCACAAGCTTTAGCGCTAGCTCGAAAACGTTTAGCTAATGAAATTGAACAACATCGATTTGAACAGTTTTTATTTTTTAGTCAATGGTTAGCTTTAAAAGAATATGCTCATAATAAAAACGTATATTTATTTGGTGATGTGCCAATTTTTGTAGCAGAAGATAGTGTAGATGTATGGGCAGAACGAGAGAATTTCTTATTAAATGATCAAGGCCGTCCAACTGTAGTAACCGGTGTACCACCAGATTATTTCTCTGAAACTGGTCAACGTTGGGGTAATCCACATTATAATTGGCAATACATGCAAGATAATGGTTTTAAATGGTGGATAAAACGTTTACGCAGTGCAAAATTATTATTTGATATAGTACGGATTGATCATTTTCGTGGTTTTGAAGCTTGTTGGACGATACCAGCCAGTTGTGATACCGCTATTGAAGGTCAATGGATTAAAGCTCCTGGTCATGCTTTATTTGAAACCTTGCAACAAAGTGATATTGATTTACCATTAGTAGCAGAAGACCTAGGTATAATTACCAATGAAGTAAATGAGTTACGTGATAGATTTAACTTACCTGGTATGAAAATATTGCAATTTGCTTTTGACAGTGGTTCTGATAATCCATATTTGCCCCATAATCATGTAGAGAATTGTGTAGTTTATACTGGAACTCATGATAATAATACTACTTTAGGTTGGTTTCATGAAATACCAGAATATGTTAGACATGCTATGTGTGAATATTTACACGTTCCACCTCATGAAATGCCGTGGCCATTAATTGAATCTGCATTTGCTTCAGTGGCACAATTAGCTATCGTACCTATGCAAGATATATTAATGTTAGATGGTGAGCATCGAATGAATGTTCCAGGAGTAGTAAAAGGTAATTGGCAATGGCGTTTTGATTGGTCGCAATTACCACATTGGGTTAATGATAAAGTACGTCATTTAATTAATTTTTATGATAGAGCTGCAATTAAATTATAAAAATTAATTAGCGGAATGTGAAATAAATTTTGCATTCCTTTTATTATCCATGTAACATCAGTTAATAAATAATTTAGGAAAACAAACATGTTATATAAAACAATTGCTACATTAACTTTAACGTTTGCAGCTTTACAAGTATCCGCAGGTAGTGGACATGATTCACATTGGAGCTATACTGATAATACTGGCCCGACACATTGGGGTAGTTTATCTACAGAATATATTACTTGTGACTCTGGACAGCAACAATCCCCAATTGATATAACTAACAGTATTAAAACTGATTTGCCTAAGCTACAATTTAATTATCAGCAATTTCCATTAACGATCATTAATAATGGTCACACTATCGCTATAAAAACTAAAAATGTAGCTGGTTCATTAACAGTTGGAGATCAAAGTTATAAAATTATTGGTTTTCATAGTCATTCACCAAGTGAGGGTGCTATTAATGGTAAACATGCTGATATGGTAATGCATTTAGTGCATAAGAGTGATGCTGGTAAGATCGCTGTAGTAGCAGTTTACTTTAATAAGGGTGAAGCTAATCCATTGATTACTACTTTATGGGATATGATACCCAAAAAAATTAATGAAGTAGAACATCATAGTGATATTCAAATAGATATAACAAAAATGTTACCAGCAGACACCAACTATTATACTTATGATGGTTCATTTACTACCCCGCCTTGTACTGAAGGAGTTAAATGGATTGTGTTAAAACAAGCAATGACTATTTCTACTGCACAATTGGAGCAGTATAAGAAATTATATTCCAATAATGTTAGGCCTCTACAACCATTAAATGGACGTAAAATATCCTCTTCTAATTAGTATTTAAAATACCGGTTTTAATAACCGGTTAATCTTAATCTTGGAGTAATAAATGAAATTTTTCAGTAGTTTACTGTCTTTTGCATTGGCAGTATTTATAGCTTGGCCTTATGTACATATTTATCAATTAAGTACAGCTATAACTAATAACGATCAACCGACTATGGAAAAATTAATTGATTTTGAATCGATTAATAAAGTTCATAAACAAAATATTGAATGGAAAGTTAATAATACTGTTGGTAATAATAGTAGTTTACTGCCAGAATCAATGCGTGGAAGTGCCGAAGAATTAGCAGGAGTATTGGGAAATTTAGCAGCAGGAACTACCGAAATTAATATAAAAAGTTTAATAGAAAAATTGCGTATTACAAAAGGGTCGCTATGGGAGCAAATGACATTTGCTTTTTTTGAATCTCCAAATAGTTTTATAATTAGACTAGGACAATTAGGTCGTAATCCTATTCATGTTAGAATGACTATGCAAGGTTGGTATTGGCGAGTAACAGCAATTTATGACTAGTGATAAGTTAGAACAGTTACGCCAACGTTTAGCCCAATTTGCTGCTGTGCGTAACTGGGATCAATTTCATACACCTAAGAATTTATCTATGGCTTTAATAGCCGAGACTGCTGAATTAGTAGAGCATTTTCAATGGTTAACCGAATCACAAAGTTCCCAATTATCTCCTGAAAAACAACAAGCTGTTAGTTATGAATTAGCTGATATATTAATTTATCTAATTCGTATTGCGGATAAACTTGATGTTGATTTAATTGCTGCTGCTGAATCCAAAATTTTACTTAATGAAATTCGTTACCCGGTCGATAAAGTTAAAGGTGATGCACGGCGAGCTAGTGAATATTGAAATTATAGGGACGGATAAAAATACCCAGTTTACAAAAACGAATAGCAATCCCATTAAATACAACGATTGAACCAACTGGCACCTTAAGGTTGATTTTTAAAAGAAGGTTAAGTTGAAATTCATTATACAATTGAGCAGATATAATGCTAATTTTTGAACAAAGTAGCTCTGGCAGAACGACTACTTCACAATATCCAAACAATCAAAAAATTAATATTCCAACTAAATTTCTACGAAAAAAGCCTCCAGTACTTCCTCAAGTATCAGAGATGCAAGTAGTACGACATTATACTCGTCTATCACAAAAAAATTTCTCAATTGATACTCATTTTTATCCGCTTGGTTCCTGCACGATGAAATACAATCCTCGGGTATGCAATACTTTAGCGATGTTACCTGAATTTTTATCACAGCATCCAACCAGTCCAGATATGCAAGGAACTTTAGCCTGTTTGTACGATTTGCAAGAAATTTTAAAAGAAGTTACTGGCATGCAAGCTATATCTTTAACACCAGCAGCTGGGGCTCAAGGCGAATTTGCTGGAGTAGCTATGTTACGAGCCTACCATGATGCTAATAATGATAAGCAACGGACTGAAATTTTAGTACCAGATGCAGCCCATGGAACTAATCCAGCTTCGGCTGTGATGTGTGGTTTTAAAGTACGAGAGCTTCCAACTAATAACGAAGGTGATGTTGATATTGCTGTATTACGCACTATGGTTGGGCCACAAACTGCTGGCATTATGTTAACTAACCCTTCTACTTTAGGAGTATTTGAACGGCAAATTAATGAAATTGCTCAATGTATTCATGAAATTGGTGGTTTGTTATATTATGATGGCGCTAACCTCAATGCTATTTTAGGCAAAGTTCGACCAGGGGATATGGGATTTGATATAATTCATATTAATTTACATAAAACTTTTTCTACTCCACATGGTGGCGGTGGGCCAGGAGCTGGTCCAGTCGGAGTCAATGCCAAACTGTTACCTTTTTTACCAATGCCAATAGTTGGTCATAAGAATGGTAATTATTGTTGGTTAACAGAAGTTGATTATCCCCAGACTATTGGCCGTTTATCAGCTAATTTTGGGAACGTTGGAGTTTTACTACGGGCTTATATTTATGCTCGTTTACTTGGTCGAGAAGGATTAACTAGAGTCGCAGATTTTTCTACTTTGAATGCGAATTATCTGCAAGCTAAACTAGCCAAATTTGACTTAGCATTTCCTAATCGTCGTGCCAGCCATGAATTTATTATAACTCTTAAACGTCAAGCTAAACAGCAAGGAGTTTCTGCAATGGATTTTGCCAAACGTTTACTAGATAAAAATTTTCATGCCCCAACTATCTACTTTCCTTTGTTAGTAGCTGAATGTTTATTGATCGAACCTACCGAAACTGAGGATAAGCAAACTTTGGATGATTTCATTGTAGCGATGAATGAAATACAATTAGAAGCTGAAGATAATCCAGAAACTTTAAAACAAGCTCCTTACAGTTTACCCGTACGACGCTTGAATGAAGTTAAAGCAGCTAAAGATTTGGATATTATTTGGCAATGAAATATCAATATACTGGAATAACCCGTATTATAAAAGCAGTTGGTTATTCATTGGAAGGTCTTAAAGCTACTTGGATTAATGAAGCAGCTTTTCGTCAAGAAATATTAGTTTGTATTGTGATGATTCCATTGGCTATTTATTTAGGAGATACTGGAATTGAACAGGCTTTATTAGTGTCCAGCTTGTTATTGATATTAATGATGGAACTATTGAATTCAGCTATCGAAGCAGTGGCTGATTGTATAAGTGAGGAATGGGATCCATTAATTAAACGAGCGAAAGATATTGGAGCAGCTACAGTTTTAATAGCTATATGCTACTCAACTGTGGTATGGGTATTAATATTAAAAACTAAATTTTTTATATAAATCATAATTTTAACATCTATTCATAAATCTAAAGAGAGGCTAATTTGGTAAGGGTTTTCATGGCTACTTTTATTGCTAGCATTACTGTAGGTGGTGTCTTGCTTTGGATTGAATATAATTATTTTATCCCACTTTATACTTTAACAACTCAAGCGGCAATTTCATCATCATTAAAAAATAATAATCTTAAATCAGAAAAATTTTTTCGGGATGATCTGAAAAATGGAAAAATCGGACCAGAAATGGCAGTTATTCCAGCTGGCCACTTTCAAATGGGAGATAGTAGTGGAGCTAGATGGGAACAGCCAGTGCATACGGTATCTATCAACAAATTTGCCATTGGGCGTTATGAAATAACTTTTGCAGAATATGAACAATTTGCTTTAGCGACTGGACATGAACTACCAACAGATGAAGGTTGGGGACGTGGCAAACGACCGATTATCAACATCACCTGGCAAAATGCTGTCACATATGCCAACTGGCTTAGTGAACAAACCGGGCAAAAATATCGACTTCCAACTGAAGCAGAATGGGAATATGTAGCTCGTGCAACGACTAATACTAAATATTGGTGGGGGGATAAGATAGGTTATAATCAAGGTAATTGTGATGGTTGTGGTAGTGAATGGGATAACAAAAAAACTGCCATAGTTGGTTCATTTGCAGCTAATTATTTTGGTTTATACGATACTGTGGGCAATGTATATGAATGGACTTGTTCAGAATATGAAGAAATTTATAACGGTAAAGAGCAACATTGTTTAAAATCCAATAAAAATGATAGTTTAATGGTTATCCGAGGTGGGTCTTGGTACAGTTTACCAAATTACACAAGATCATCATCTCGATTCAAAAGTAAAAGTAGTGATTTGACAATTGGCTTTAGAATTGCCAGAGAATATAATAAACCACCTGATAATAGGCCAAATATACAGGTATATCCGATCAAACCAAGATTATATAACTATAGTAGAAAGTTTCAAAATGAACACTGACTTTTATATACTGTTAATATTTGATAATCGCTATCTATTTATTCCTCAAGATGAAGTACAATCAGTAGAGATTGTCGCAGATCTTCAACCTAATCAAAACAATAAAAATGAGATTGGTAAATTTGTTGGACATGGATTAGAAGCACCAATTTATTGTTTAGATAGTAATTTATCTATAATGAAAAAAATGCCTAGTAGTCGTGAATATTTTATTTTGCTTAAAACTAAAACAGAAAAGCTACTAGGAATTGTTTGTGATGAAGTAGAAAATATAGATATGAAACAAGAACATTTACATCCACAAACCCTGCCCAAAATAATGCAAACAAAAGGATTACCAATTAGAAAATTGTTATTTTATCAAGATAATATGAGTTGTATTTGTGATGGTATTGCTTTAGTGAAATATATAAATGCTCAAAATATTTAATGTTTATATCACAGCATTTCCCGTTTGTATATCTACAATTAAAAAGTGACTTTTTATGAAAAATGTGATTTAGATTGATTATTAAATATGAAAGTATACTTTTGTCAATCTGTTAAATATTAAACCATTTGAAAAATTTCATAATCTTAAAAAATGGAGAATATATTATGAATATGTTACACTGAAAACTAGTTTAATAATTATAAATACTATACAACATATTACTTAGATTTATGAATAAAAATTTCGTTATATTAATTATCCTATTCATAGGTATAGGTTTATTTTCTCGCTTAGAGCCAATATCTGATCAGCAACGTATGCTAAATACGGTATCTGAAGATGGTTATCTGATGATGACAATTGCTAGAAATATAGCTCTTGGTTTAGGTATGAGTACTGCTGAAGGAACTATACCTACAAATGGTACACAGCCTTTAACAACTTTTTTATGGTCTGGAGTATTCTGGTTAGAAAATGGTGAAAAAATTAATTCTATATTTTGGATTACTTTATTAGAATGTCTGATCGCTACTTTAGCCGCTTTTTTTCTATGGCGATTTGGGATATATTTATTAAGAGAACGTCCCAACCATAATTATATCGCTAGTTTAGCTGCTACCACTTGGTATGTAAGTCCATTTATTTCTAATCACACTATGAACGGATTGGAAACTGGATTATATGGTTTAATGGTTATATTAGCAGTCATGTTTGTAATTACTAGAACCAAATCATGGACTATAAGTTATTCAATATTATTGGGAAGTTTTTTAGGATTAGTATTTTGGACACGTAATGACGCTAGTTTTCTAATTTTAGCAATTTGCTTAACCCACCTATTCATGGGAGAAAATAAATTCTGGCAACGGTTTTGGCAAGTAAATATCATGGGAATAACCTCGGTTTTAATAGCTTTACCTTGGTTAACTTATAACAAATTAAATTTTGATAGCATAATGCCAATCAGCGGCCAAGCTCAAGCTTTAACAGCCGAATTAGGGCAAAATTTATATGCTTTACCACCAGTATTAGTAGAATATTTTTTCGTATTTTTACCCATTCCCAATAGTATCCAAAAACTCACTCCAGTTATCTTGCTTTGCATCAGTATATTAATAGGAATTTTTTTCATACTATCACGTTTATGGTCATATTTACAGTTGCAAGAGCGTAGAATATTTATATTAGTCGCAATTTATATGACTGGCTTTAGCTTATTTTATGGCTTATACTTTGGAGCAGCTCATTTTTTAAGTCGTTATTTTTTTCCTTTATCACCATTTTTAGCCATTTTATGGTCTGCCATAGTAGTTTGGGCGTGGCAAAAAATTCCTTGGCAACAGTTACGTTATGGAATAGCAATTTTATTTACGACGATAATAATTGGTCTATTTATACGAAATTATTCACATAAACATCAACATTTTCAAGTTGTAGAATGGGTTACCCAAAATATTACTAATGAAACTTGGGTCGCAGCAGTTCAAACTGGAACTTTGGGCTATTTTCATGATCGGACAATTAATTTAGATGGTAAAGTCAATCCAGAAGCTTTGGAAGCTCGTAAACATAGACAAGTATTTCAATATATTTTAGATAAAAAAATTGAATATCTAGTTGATTGGGTTGGAATTGCTGAGTGGGTAGAAAAACCACATGCTAAAGAATCAGTTAAACTTGGACAATATTTTGAACTATTAGTGAAAGATTCAAACCAAAATTTAGCAGTGTTACGCAAAAAATTATAAGAAATATGGTAATTTTATAAAGAAATTTACCAGCTTTTATAGTAATTATGAAGTATCTTAATAATGTTAATATCAATCACAGGTTTATTTAAAATTCCTATATTAGAATCATTATCTTAAATATATGCTAAATTATCTCAAGTATTTCCTATTATGTAATTTATTAATTTCAATAAGTTTACCAGCCAATGCCCAACTGACAAATAAAATAAATAAAATCTTAAATGCAACTTGTTTAGATGATAAGCAAACTTCTGTAAGTATAAAAACTGCTTCAGATGGCAAGTTGGTTTATGCTTATAATACTCTTAAGCCATTATTACCAGCTTCAGTTATGAAAATTATTACAACTGCTGCTTCTTTACATTATTTAGGACCTGAATATCGTTTTAAAACTAAGGTTTTATATAATGGAAAACGCAATAAAAATACTATTCATGGCGATTTAATCATGCGTGGAGGTGGTGATCCTAGACTTTCTACCGAAACACTTTGGCATATTGCTAATCAAATAAAAGATAGTGGAATTAATAAGATAACTGGTAATTTAATTATAGATAGTTATTTTTTTGATGACTATGATCGAGCTCCAGCTTGGGAAGTTGACCGTACCCAAAAACCTTATGATGCAAAATTAGGAGCTTTATCATTAAATTTTAATTCAATAGCCGTTCATGCCCTACCAGGAAATAATCCTGGCAATAAACTCAATCTTTGGTTAGAACCAGCTCCAGATTATATTAAATTAATTAATAAGACTAAAACTATTAAACGTGGTAAAAATACGGTATGGGCGAGTCGTAGAAGAAGTAATGATATTCTTGGTCAAATAGAGATATTAGTTAAAGGTAGATTATCTATTCGTTCCAAAGAAAAAACTATTCGCCTAAATGTAGAAAATCCTGCTAGGTATACAATTGAAACTTTCAGATTTTTATTACAAAAAGCTGGAATAGAAATCCAAGGTGAGACTAAAACTGCTACAGCTCCAACTAATGCTACTGAACTTTATTCTCATTTATCAGAACCTCTAAGTTTGATTTTAAAAGAATTAAATACATTTTCTAATAATTTTACTGCTGAACAAATCATTAAAACTATTGCTGCTGAAAGATTTGGAACTCCTGGTTCTCATGCCGAAGGATTAAAATTAGTCATGGATTTTTTACATATTCTTAATGTTGATGACACAGGGATAGCAATTGTTGATGGTTCTGGTTTATCCAGAAAAAATTTGATGACCACTAAAGCAATTACTGATTTACTCACTGCAATGTATTCAAAATTTGATTCTGGACCTGATTTTATCACTGCATTACGAGTTTTAGGAACTAATGGTGTCAATTCCAAACGATTATCTGACTCACCAGCTAGAGGTCAAATCAGAGCTAAAACTGGCACTTTAAGAAAAGTTAGTACTTTAGCTGGTTATGTGGCTAATCGTACGGGAAAGGTATTTAGCTATGCTTTATTTTTAAATAATAACCGCTGTGGATATTGGAAAGCCGATAAAATAGAAGACAGCATTGTTACAGCTATTTATGAACTTAGTGATGATTATTAATATGTTAGTAGATTCTCATTGTCATTTAGATTTAATTAAAAGTACCAATCCAGAATTTATAATTAAAACTGCTCGAGATAATGGAGTTGGATACATTTTAAATGTAGGACTTGAACTTGACCATATACCAGTTTTATTGGATATAGCTAATCGTTTTGAAAACGTGTCAACTTCAATAGGAATTCATCCTAATAATACTGATAAAATAATAGTCGATGTAGCAACTTTAACAACAGCAGCTGATGATCCTAATGTAGTTGCTATTGGTGAAACTGGGTTAGATTATTTCAGATTATCAGGTGATGCTACCCAACAACAACAACAGTTCCGAGTTCATATTAAGGCTTCTAAAGAGATTAATAAACCATTAATTATTCATAGCAGAGAAGCAGCTGAAGATACCATTCGTATTTTACGAGAAGAACAAGCTAATGAAGG
>DRQV01000016.1 GCA_011371325.1 Thioploca sp. | reverse complement strand
AAGTAAAAAACCAGTTTCAGAAGATTCTGCAATATATGTATCCTGATAATCATAATAATCATCTATATAATTAACTTCCTGAGTAAATCTTTGTTTATCATCAACAAACAATGCACCAATTCCAAATTCAACTGAAAAATATTCTTGTAAATCAAAATCTATTCTACCATCAACCGTCCAAGCTTCTTCATCTAAACCGGTTTTATCGGCGAATTCAGGGGTAAATTGTACTTTACCGACATATCCACTTATCTCAGCTCCCATAACTATATGAGAACTGAACAATAAAAATAATAATATTTTACGCATATATTTCTCCGATATTACTAGAATTGCATACCAGGTGGTATTTTACCTTTCATACCACGCATTATATTCCCAATTCCTCGTTTTTTAGACACTTGTTTAAACATCTTCTGCATTTGGGAAAATTGTTTTAATAAACGATTTACATCTTGAATTTGAGTACCAGAACCATTGGCAATTCTCCTTTTACGAGAACCTTTAATAACATTTGGCAAACGTCGTTCTTTGGGAGTCATAGAATTTATGATCGCTTCCATTCTGCTTATTTCCTTATCGTTTACCATTGATTTAGCTTTATTTGGAATTTGATCAACTCCTGGAATCTTATCCATCAATCCAGATATACCACCCATATTACGCATTTGTATCAATTGAGAACGGAAATCTTCAAAATCAAAACCACGACCTTTTTTTAACTTTCCAACAAACTTTTCTGCTTGTTTTTTATCAACCGTACGTTCAACTTCTTCAATTAAACTAAGTACGTCACCTTGACCAATTATTCTAGAAGCAATTCGATCTGGATAAAAAGGTTCTAAATCACCGCTTTTTTCACCGATACCAATAAATTTAATTGGTTTACCAGTTATTTTCTTTACTGACAAAGCAGCTCCGCCACGGGCATCACCATCAGTTTTAGTAAGAATAACTCCAGTCAAAGGCAAAGTATCATGAAATACTTTAGCAGTATTAGCCGCATCTTGACCGGTCATACTATCTACAACAAACAAAGTTTCAGTAGGTTTAGTAACTGCATGAAGTTGCTTAATTTCATCCATCATTTTATTATCAATATGCAGACGACCAGCAGTGTCAATTAATAATACATCTGCAAACTGTTTTCTAGCCTGAGATATAGCATCTTTAGCAATATTTACTGGTTTCTGTCCACTATCACTAGGAAAAAATTGAGCATTAATTTCACCAGCCAAAGTTTCTAATTGCTTGATTGCAGCTGGGCGATATACATCGCAACTAACAACCATAACTGATTTTTTATTTTGTTCAATTAAGCGTCTAGCTAATTTGGCAATAGTGGTAGTTTTACCAGAGCCTTGTAAACCAGCCATTAATATTACAACAGGAGCTTGGGCATTTAAATTAAGTTCTTCACATTTATCTCCCATTAACGCAGTTAGCTCATCTCGCACTACTTTAATTAAAGCTTGACCAGGAGTTAAACTGCCAATAACTTCTTGGCCAATTGCCCTTTGTTTTACCTGTTCAATAAATTCTTTAACAACTGACAAAGCAACATCAGCTTCCAATAATGCCATTCGTACTTCACGTAACGCATTTTGAATATTTTTTTCATTCAAACGTCCTTGGTTACGTAATTTTTTTAAACTATCAGTAAGGCGGCCAGTAAGATTTTCAAACATATATTATTTCCCTTTATTAAAGATTATTTAAAGGTTCGTTGAAATTGAAATTTAGTTGGTAAAATTGTTGAATTAGTTGTTGTTGAATTAGTTGTTATAGTTTCATGTTTTGCATACAAATAAGCTTCACTCCAACCAGTTATTAAGAAAAACAAATGTAAAGTTTGTCCACCCATCCACACTGTAGCAAGTGAGATAAGCATAATTACATATAAGCTTAATAAAGTAAAACCCAAAGAACTACCGGGTAATTCAGTTGGAGGTTGTGACATGGAATGAACGAACAAACGTATCATCATAGTAAACATGATTGCTAAGAAAAAACCGAGACCAATAATTCCATGTTTTAAAAATAACAATAGAAAATGATTATCAATAGAACCTTGTCCATTAACTTTTGGATATTTAAGCCGTCCCCAACCAAAATATAACTTTTCTTTAGCAAGTTCAATGTAATTAATTATTAGTTGCCAACGATAAATTACCGTCTGATGGGATTTAGTTTCCACCGATTCCGGGTCAACAGATACATAATTCATAAACCAAGTAATAGCTGGAACACTAATAATAACAATAGCAATAAAAAGTATTATAACAACTAACCAACGTTTTTTAGTATATCCTATTAATGGAATAAACGCAGCTATCACAGCGGCTAATAATGGGCCACGGACTAATGTTGCGAGTGATCCCATTAATAATATTAGAGTAAAAAAACGAGCTGGAGAAATTGGTAACCAAGATAATTGGCGAATATGTGCTGGCCAAATTCTACTCCATTCTAACCAACGTTGAATACGATAGCCAGTTACCATGATAATTCCAGCCAATATAGCATGGCCATAAGGTCCAGAAGAACGTGGAAATCCCCAACGATATTGAGTTGACCATATCCAACCTTGCCCCCCAAAAAAACGCCCTAAAATTTTTTGCCATATGGTAAAATTAGAGAAAGTAATGGATTGATAAGTTGCTAAAATGGCAACTATTACTAATGTAATTACAACTTGTTTAGCAAATTGTTCTCGTAAATTAAATGGTTCGATTAGGCTTTTACTTAAAATATATGGAAATAATACTGCTCCAGCTATACCATTAGCTATAAAATTTTGAGATTCAGAATAACCAACATGGCTATATTCAGAATAACCAACTGCAAAAGCATAGCCAAATACCATTATATCAATGAATGAAAATCGCCAACCTTGCATACCTCGTAAAACCCAAATTATTATGATTGGTAAGATTGTGATCTGTTGAAAATTTGGATCAGGAAAACCGGCTACTTTCCAAGTATAGTAAGTTGGGAGAAAAAATACTACTGGTATATATACATTTAGAAATGCTTTTTGAGGCGATTTAGTTAAAGCAACGTAGATTGCTAATAATCCTGGTATAAGAATAATAATAGACATTTGCACTATCCAAGTTTATTACTAATTTTGTCACAAATTACGTTCTCCAAAAATTCCAGTACCTATCCGTACCAATGTAGAACCTTCTGCTATAGCTGCCTCCATATCATTTGTCATACCCATTGACAATGTATCCAAAGCTAACCCTAAATTTTGTAAATTTTGATAAGCTTTGTTTAATGCTCGGAAAGGTAATCGTTGCCGGGTAAAATTTTTACATGATATTGGCAATGCCATTAAACCTCGTAAACGCAAATTAGGTAACATGGCAACTTCTGTCGCTAAATTAACTACCTCGTTTAATGCAATTCCTGTTTTTTGTGGTTCTGCACTAATATTTACTTGAATACAAATATTTAAAGGTAGTAAATTAGTTGCTCTTTGAATATTTAAACGTTTCGCATGTTTTAAATTATCTAATGACTGTACCCAGTCGAAATTTTCAGCAATTAAACGAGTCTTATTGCTTTGTAATGTACCTATAAAATGCCATTCTAAATTATAATTAGATAAAGCCTGGATTTTTGGTATTGCGTCTTGTAAATAACTTTCTCCAAAACTATTTTGCTTGGTATTAATAGCAGCAATAATATCCTCAATAGGCCTAGTTTTACTAACAGCCAATAAATTTATATCTTGTGGAATACGATTAAATAATCGGGCTGTTTTAGCTATATTGTTTTTTATTAATGCAATATTATTAGAAATCATTTTAATTAAGTATTTAAATAGCTTGGATAACATATTATTAATAACTAACTAATTCTGTTAACATTTCATTAAGTTTAATTGCTTGTTGAGTTTTACATAAACGTTGGCTTTTAATAACAGTTTGTAGGTCTGCTACAGCCTTATCAAAGTCATCATTTACTATTAAATAATCATATTCATCATAATGACTTATTTCTTGAACAGCAGCTTGTAAACGTTGGGCAATAACTTCATCGCTATCCGTATCACGATTACGCAAACGTTCTTCTAAAACAACTCTCGATGGTGGTAAAATAAAAATTCCAATAGTTGCTGGATTTGCTTGTTTTACTTGCCTAGCTCCTTGCCAGTCAATTTCTAAAATTATATCTATTCCATTATCCAATTGTTCTGTCAACCATTTCTGTGAAGTACCGTAATAATTTCCAAATACTTCAGCATGTTCTAAAAACATACCTTTTTCTAACATTTGAATAAATTGATCTTTTGTTACAAAATTATAATTAACTCCGTCAACTTCTCCAGGACGTGGTTTACGAGTTGTGTGTGACACAGAAACTTTTGTATTATCAATCTGTTCTATTAATTTTTTTAATAAAGATGTTTTTCCAGCACCAGATGGAGCGGATACGGTAAATAATGTACTCATAGTTTATCACTCAATATTTTGAATTTGTTCCCGCATTTGGTCGATTAGTACTTTTAATTCAACCGCATGACTACTAGTGTTGATATGGTTAGATTTTGCACCTAAAGTATTAGCCTCACGATGTAATTCTTGTGTTAGAAAATCTAATCTTCTACCAATAACAGATTGTTTTTCCATTGTTTGCTTAATTTCTATCAAATGAGCATTTAAACGATCTAGTTCTTCAGCAACATCCATTTTTTGAGCTAAAATAGTTATTTCTTGTTCTAATCGTTCACTATTTAATTTAATTAATTCTGCTAAACGGGTTTGTAAACGTTCTCGTTGATTTTGTAAGATTATTGGCAATTCATAACGAATTTGTTTAATTTCTTGATCGATAGCAACACAACGCTGTTTAATCATAGTAGCTAACTGAGTTCCTTCTCTTTCACGATTAGCTATTAATTGACTTAAACCAATGTCCAATTGTTCTAATATGGATTGTTCTATTATTTCAACATCTGTTATACCGGGTTCTAAAATTCCTTGCCAATTTAAAATATCTATTGCATTAGGTTGATTAATATTGGTAATTACACCGTTTACTTGTTGAATAGCAGCTCCTAATTGCCGTGCTAATTCTAAATTAACTTGTAATTTTTTCTTATTTTCATTAAATTGTAAGTGTAAATTACAGTCAATTTTACCACGCTTAATATATTGTTTCATATGCTCTCTAATCGTTACTTCTAAACGACGAAACTCTTCTGGCAAACGGATTGAAATATCTAAATAACGATGATTAACAGAACGTAGTTCCCAACATAATTGTCCCCAATTGGCTTGCCATTCGATACGAGCAAATGCTGTCATACTTCGGATCATAAGTTTTAATCTAATTTATGGATAGGAAACTCTATAAAGTTAATTTAAACAGTGTACTAAAACAAGCATAATTCTTTAAGGAGTAATTGCCATTGATAGCGAGTTCTAGTTTTATATCCTGGTTAGATGAGATTCTACCATATTGTTTTTAATGGAATAAAAATTTATTTTCCATGACATTTCTTATATTTATTTCCTGAACCACATGGACATAATTGATTTCTTCCTATTTTTTCCCCTCTTAAAATAGGTTTAGGTTTAAGATTTTCTGATAAATTTT
>DRQV01000015.1 GCA_011371325.1 Thioploca sp. | reverse complement strand
TGGTAAAATTGCAGCAACAACTTTCCTCAATCCAATAGTATTAATTACTACATTTGGGGGGTTAATAGGAATTATATTCAAACAAATTATGAATATTTTTAATCAGCGTAATAAATACACAATGGTATTATCCCAAAATTTATATTTCCATAATTTGGATAATAATTTTGGAGCAATCAGCCATTTAATTGATACTGCTGAAGAAGAAGAAGGTAAGGAAGTAATTTTGGCTTATTATTTTTTATATCATAATCCAGATAAAGATTTTACCCAGAAAGACCTTGATAATGAAGTAGAAAAATATATCAAGGATAAATATGGAGTTAGCATTGATTTCGAGATTGATGATGGAGTAAAAAAATTACGGGATGAAGGTATTTTAATCGAACAAGATAATGGAATTTTAAAAGTTCTTGATTTGCAAAAGTCCTGTGAATGTATAGATGAAGAATGGGATAATTTTTTTAGACCCAAAGAAAATCAAGTGTAGTTTTAATTGTTGATAAATATGGTTAATCACTGATAATTTTGATTAACCTAATTCATAATTATTTAAGCAAAGCTTTCAGTTCTGGAATACAAGAACCACAATTGCTTCCTGCTTGCATTTTTTCACCAATTTGAGTAATAGTTTTTAAATCTTGTTCTTTGATTGCGGTAACTAACTCATTATGGCCTATATTAAAACAAGCACAGATAGTATTATTTATATTTTCATCATTATGTCCGGTCAATAAAGCCAGTCGTTCTGCTGGAGTCAACTTGTCTCTAGTGAATAATTGAATTAAACCATGTCGAGCTGGTAATTTTTCATCTTTACCAATAAACATACAAATATTCAAACGGTCTTGGATAAGATTAGCGTAGTTGTAACAGCCATTAGCCCGATCTTGATACTCAAGCCATTCTAAATCTGCTCCAAAGTTATGATGCAACCATAAATTCCAATTATCAGGTTTAGTTTCACCAGCCAATTCATATCTCCAACAATTATCACTAAGTATTTTTACTGAATAATCAATATCTTTAGTTGGTAAAGTTAAAGGTTGTTTAGATAAAATAAATCCTTGCCATACTGGACGATATGCACTAATTTTAACAGGAGTATGTTTAAATTCAGGTTGGCCAGAAATTGGATCAGTGTGCGGTGCTACTAATACATCAACCCTTGCACAATTACTGGTTTGACTGTTAAAGTGCATTGGAATAAATAAATTTCCCATTTGCTGATTTGTGGTTAATTTAGCTCTCCCCATCCATTTACCTAAACGGCTAGAAACTGTTACTAAACTACCTTGATTAATATTGGCTGTTTGAGCATCGTTAGGATGGATTTCTACATATGATTCACCAGTATGGCGTAATAATCGTGCGATTCTCCCAGTACGAGTCATAGTGTGCCATTGATCCCGAATTCTGCCCGTATTGAGCACAAAGGGAAATTTAATATCTGGCAAACTTGCTGGTGGACGTGGAGTTATACTAATAAATTGAGCCTTACCACTGTTGGTAAAAAAACGTTTATCAGTAAACATACGTTCAGTTCCACGCAAGCCAGTGCAATGTTCGGAAGAATCACAGATCGGCCATTGAACTGGTTTTAATGCTTGATATTCTTCATCAGAAAATGGTAATAAACCACTTAAATCAAAATCTCTAGTTCCTTCATTTTTATAGCCAGATAAAGCTACATACTCTCGAAAAATATCGGCAGAGGAACTGTAAGAAAATGCTTTTTCATAACCCATACGTTGAGCAACTTGACTCAAAATCCACCAATCTGCTTTGGTTTCTGCTGGGGCTGGCAAAAAAGCTCTCTGTCTGGAAATTCGGCGTTCGGAATTTGTTACTGTGCCATTTTTTTCTCCCCAAGCTAAAGTTGGAAATAATACATTAGCATGAGCAGTAGTGTCATTATCTCGTACACAATCTGAAACTATCACCAATTCACATTCTGCTAGTGCTTGTTTAACTAGATTAGCATTGGGTAAACTAACTACTGGATTAGTTGCCATAATCCAAATAGCTTTCACTTCACCAGCATGAACTGCATTAAATAAATCGATTGCTTTCAGGCCTGGAGAGGTAGCAATATTAGTTGCCTGCCAAAATTCTTGAACTAAATCACAATGTTCTGTTGAGAAATCCATATGGGAAGCTAATTGATTGGCTAAAGCACCAACTTCTCTGCCACCCATAGCGTTCGGTTGGCCAGTCATAGAAAATGGTCCCATTCCAACTTGGCCTAAGCGTCCAGTTGCCAGATGACAATTTATAATACTGTTTACTTTGTCAGTACCACTAGTTGATTGATTTACTCCTTGGGAATATAAAGTTACAACTTTTTTATTATCTGCAAATAATTGGAAAAATTCTAAAATTTGTTCTTCTTCTAGGCCAGTATGTTGAGTTATATCTGAAATTGAACCACTGGATTCTCTAGCTGTTTGGAAGGCAGCAGCAAATCCGGCAGTGGCTTGTTCTAAATATTCATAATCCAAGTAATCATTATAACGTAAAAAATCTAGTAATCCATTGAATAACCAAATATCACTACCAGCATTTATTGCTAAATGAGTATCAGCTATTTCACAGGTTGCAGTGTGACGTGGATCAATAACTACTATTTTTTGGTTAGGACGTTTTTCTTTGGCTATCATCAATCGTTGAAATAGAATTGGATGACACCAAGCTAAATTACTTCCGACTAATACGACTAAATCTGCTTGTTCTATATCTTCATAATTACCTGGCACAGTGTCACTACCAAATGCTCGTTTATATCCAGATAAACTGGAAGACATACAAAGTCTAGAATTAGTGTCAATATTGCCTGCACCGATAAAACCTTTCATAAATTTATTGGCAACATAATAGTCTTCAGTCAATAATTGGCCAGACACATAAAATGCGATTGCTTGCGGACCGTATTGCTCAATAATTCGTTTAAATTCAGTAGCTACTTTATCTAAAGCGGTATTCCAATCACATGAATTATTATCTATTTCTGGATGTAAAAGACGACCTTCTAAGCCTAAAGTACCGCTTAATGCTATGCCTTTAGAACATAATTTACCAAAGTTAGCTGGATGAGATTTATCACCTTGAATAGTGACGAATTGAGTAGAATCAGTTTGAGCAATAATGCCACAACCTACTCCGCAGTAAGGGCAAGTGGTTTGGGTACTGGACATATAGGAGACCTGTTACTAGATATATAAAATGATAAGTATGAATATATAGTATAAATTTTGACTAACTCAAGTGTTTCTTGAAACTCTTACTGAAAAAACTCCAAACTACTAATGTTGGTAAGTATTTTTACCAATATTCAACCAACCGATTGTTGATACTATCAATAAATCCAACATACAATAAAATGCTCCTGCACTAATTGGAGGATTGGTAGTTGTCATTCCAAACCATTTTTCATCATAATTCCAAGCCCAATTACCAATACTAGTTCCATAAATTTCTAAAACTAAAGATAATAAAAACATTGTGATATAGAGCTTTTTAGCCTTACCAAAGATAACGCATAATAAGAAAGCTATAAATAAAACTCCGCCTAAAGTATCTATTTCAGTTGCAATCGCAAAAATCGTATAAAATGCAACTACGGCTGGAACCATCCATATAGTCCAACTAGGAATTTTTGGAGCTATTATTAACCCTAAGGTAAAGAGGATCGCATGTCCAGGTAGAATAAATAAGGGAATGTTATGTAATCTGTATTCGTAAAGTTGCCAAATTAAAGATAAAAATACTTCCCCCACAGTTGCGTATAACAGACATAAAAGTAAAGAAACTTGCTTAGTATGATCACTACATTTTAATAATAATAAAAAACACAACCATACCAAAATATTTACTATGGTTTGACCCCATGGTTGAATATTTTGATCGACTAATAGGCCAATTATTATAACAGTAATAAGGATTAGTTGCATAATGATCAGGATGAAAGAATTTTAACTTTATAGTTCCTCCAAAATGTTACAAATTAGGTTGAGATATATTCATTAGAATAATACCAATCAACAGACTGGTATTTAGTTTAATTAAGCATCAAGGCATTTTTGCAATAATCTACCAGCTCCCTGTTCTAATAAATTATTTGCCAAAGTTGTTCCAAGTTCTGCTGCTGATGTAACAGAACCTTGTAAATTAGCTTTAATTATTTCTGAACCATCTACCTCACCAACTAAACCTTGAATATGTATCTCACCAGCATTTATAATTGCATATCCAGCAATAGGAACTTGACAACCACCTTCTAATCTTGCATTTAAAGCTCGTTCTGCGGTAATACATTGTTGGGTAGTGGTATCAATTAATTTATCGATTAATTTGCGAGTTATTACATCATTTGTTCGATGTTCGATTCCAATCGCACCTTGAGCAATAGCTGGTAACATGATTTGTGGTTCTATTAATTCCTGAATTCGTTCCTCCCAACCCAAACGTTTTAAACCTGCACCTGCTAATATAATCGCATCAAATTCACCATTATCTAATTTACTTAATCTAGTACCAACATTGCCTCGTAAAGAATGAATTTGTA
>DRQV01000014.1 GCA_011371325.1 Thioploca sp. | reverse complement strand
TTTTGGAGTAATTTTTATAATTTTTAAATTTTTTTAAATTAAATAAATTATATTTACTGTTGAATATAAGGTATAATATAAGTATTAATTTACCAAATATACCTTGGAGTTAAGTGTGAATGAGCTTAAAGACTTGCTTGAAAATGTTAATCAAGTTGCTAAAATGGCTGGGGAACGCATTATGGAAATATATGCAACTCATTTTGAAGTTAAACAAAAAGCTGATAACTCACCTCTAACTATGGCTGATATGGCTGCTCATAACACCATTGTAGAAGAATTACAGAAACTAACTCCAAATTGGCCAATTTTATCTGAAGAGTCAGCTAAGATTCCTTTTTCAGAACGATCTAATTGGCAACGTTATTGGTTGGTTGATCCACTTGATGGCACCCGTGAATTTGTTAAACGTAACGGGGAATTTACTGTGAACATTGCCTTGATTGATAATTACAAATCTATAATTGGCGTAGTTTATGTGCCAGCTACTGGTGTTAGTTATTATGCAACATTAGGTAATGGAGCATATAAATGCTTGCCAGAGCAGGCACCAGAACCTATTAGGGTACGAACCTGCCCTAAAGATAATTTAATTATTGTTGGTAGTCGTTCTCATGCTGGGGAATCTTTACAAAAATTTATAGCTGGATTAGGGGTTGAAAGCAATTTGGTTAGCATAGGTAGTTCTTTAAAAATTTGCCTAGTAGCTGAGGGTAAAGCAGATATTTATCCTCGTTTTGGTTTAACTTCTGAATGGGACACTGCTGCTGCTCAATGCGTAGTTGAACAAGCCGGTGGCTATTTAACTGACTTAAAATTAAAACCATTACTATATAATACTAAAGAATCACTGCTTAATCCACATTTTTTTGTGTTTGGTGATAATGATAGAAATTGGTTACACCATATAGAGATTTCTACATAATATTAATTCAAAACTATATATCTGTTTTATCATACCGTTATAGAACAGATTCATTTTACCCAGCTTAAAGAGGAGAGTTATTATGAAAAAAGTCTTCCTTTTGTTGATTATACCTTTAATGGTAGGTTTTTTAGGTCATAATTTAACTTTTGCTGTTAATAAATCACATTTTAAAAAGTTAAAAAAGACAAATAAATGTAATCGTTGCAATCTATTAGGAGCTAAGTTGCACGGTGCAAGATTAGTCCGAGCGAGATTGCGTGGTGCTAATCTTTCTAGGGCAAAATTAAGAGGAGCAAAGTTACGAAGTGCAGACCTTAGAGGTGCTAATTTAAGTAGAGCGGATTTACGGCGAGCTAATTTACGTTCTGCTAAAATGGGACGAGCTAATTTGCGTGGTGCTAACTTACGTGGTGCTAATTTGCGTGGTGCTGATTTAAGATATAGTAGATTAAAAGGAGCAAAGTTTAAAGGAGCTAATTTAACTGGAGCAAAATTAAAAGGATCTAAAGGCGGTAATTTTAAAGGAGCTAAAGGAGTTAAAAGATAAAACTTTAAATGTGGCTATAGAATGTTTTAATTGTATCCTACATAGCCACATTTCTTATGTTACGCCATATACATTCCACCATTAATGTGCAAAGTTTCACCGGTTATATAACTAGCAGTTTCTGAAGCTAAAAATACTACTGCATTGGCTACATCTTCTGCTGTACCAACCCGATTTAATGGAATTTGTTGTAGTAAGACATCTTTTTGCTGTTCTGGCAAATCACGAGTCATATCGGTAGCAATAAAACCAGGGGCAACTGTATTAACAGTGATACCACGACTTCCAACCTCCCTTGCTAAAGACTTACTAAAAGCAATTACGCCAGCTTTAGTTGCTGAATAATTAGCTTGTCCAGCATTGCCAGTAAAACCAACCACACTAGTAGTTGTTATAATCCGACCATGTTTTGCTTTCATCATGGCACGCAAACATGCTTTAGATAAACGATAAACTCCGGTTAAATTAGCATTAATAACTGCATTCCAGTCTTCATCTTTCATCCGCATTAAGAGAGTATCTCGAGTAATTGCTGCATTATTAACCAAAATACTCGGCATTTTATCCAATTCTTTAACCAGAGTATTAATAGAATCAACAGAGGATATATCTAAAACCTTACCAATTCCAGTATATTCTGTAGTCAAAAATTTAGTAATATTTTTTGCACCATTTTCACTAGTAGCAGTACCTATTACAAATGCTCCTGCCTGAGCTAATTTTAAAGCAATTCCTTGACCTATACCTCTGCTTGCTCCAGTCACTAAAGCTATTTCACCAGTTAAATCAATGTTCATCCTAAAGCCTCCAATGCTTGTTCTAGGGTTTTTAAATCTATTATTGGTTTAGCAGTCATGTTTTTATTTATGCGTTTATTTAAGCCTGTTAATACTTTGCCTGGCCCACTCTCAAATAATAAATCGATTCCAGTATTGGCTATTTTATTAATCGTTTCTACCCAACGTACTGGATTATGTAATTGAGCAACTAATGCGGCTCGAATAGCATCTGGATCAATTTTTGTAGTCACATCAACATTATGAATTACTGGAATACTTGGGCTAATAATTTCTATTTCTGTTAATTTTTCTCGCATTTTATCCGCTACCGGTTGCATCAGGCTACTATGTGACGGAACACTAACTGCTAATTGAATTGCTTTTTTAGCTCCCAGTTCTTTGGCTTGAATTATAGCTCGTTTAACTGCTTCAGCATGACCAGCAATTACTACTTGACCTGGAGCATTAAAATTTACTGCTGTAACTACTTGTCCTTGTGCAGCCGTAATACAAGCTTGAATAGTTTTATCATCTGATAAACCTAATATTGCTGCCATAGCTCCTTCACCTTCTGAAACAGCAGTCTGCATAAAACGACCTCGATTTTCTGCTAAACTAACTGCATCAGGATATTTTATAGCTTCAGCACAAACTAAAGCAGTATATTCACCAAAACTATGGCCAGCCATTAATTCTGGAGTACGATTACTTTCTTGTTGCCAAATACGCCATATTGATACTCCAGCAGCTAGTAATGCAGGTTGAGTTTTATCAGTTTGATTTAAATCTTCTTTAGAGCCTTCTTGACAAAGTTTCCACAAATCATAACCTAATATTTCAGAAGCTTCTTCAAAAGTATCTTTAACTATTGAATAATTGGAATTTAATTCTGATAACATACCGATAGTTTGTGAGCCTTGACCTGGAAAGACAAATGCAAATTTCATTGAATAACCTCAGTAATTCATATTGTAAATAAATTATATTAATAACTTATACAGTATCAAATAATGTCTACATTAGATATTTTAATGTTAGTAATTTGTTAAAACTAGTGTAAATAATCAGTGATTGGCAAGGTACTATGGAACTCCAGATATAATAGCAGCTTGGATTGCAGTTTCTCGTGATTTTTTAAGCAAGGTTTATGGAGCTAGAGTTAAGTTTGAAGGTACATATTTTAGATTAAGATGAATAAACGTTGGAGAAAAAAATGATTATAGTAGGTAAAGATGCTAGTAGAAAATGGGGTCGGCAAAAATATTAGAAATAGAATTAAAGCCTCTGAAGATAATGATCTCAGAAGGCTTAAAATCTATTTATATTTTATCACAAGTTCTTTGACCCAACCAGAATTACGTTCTCTTTCTAAGATTTCGCAACGAGCTTGTTTTAACACCACCAATACATAATATAATTTAAATGCTATGGCCATTAGCAATAATGGAATTAACATCGATATATGAATGGAAGGAGCAGAAAGTTTGGTTACTGTAGAACCTTGATGTAATGTATTCCACCATTCAACTGAATAATGGATTATTGGAATATTAACTACTCCTACCAATGCTAATACAGCACTGGCACGAGATGCAGTACGTTTGTCATCAATAGCGGAATTAAGTGCTATTACTCCTAAATACAAGAATAATAAAATTAATTCTGAAGTTAAACGTGCATCCCAAACCCACCAAGCTCCCCACATTGGTTTTCCCCATAAAGCTCCTGTCACTAAAGCCAAAAAAGTGAATGAAGCTCCAATTGGTGCCGAACTAGCTGCGATAACATCTGCTAGTTTCATTCGCCAGACTAAACTAATTCCTCCTGCAACTGCCATTATCATATAAATGAACATGGACATCCATGCTGCTGGAACATGAACAAACATAATACGGTAACTTTGCCCTTGCTGATAATCAGGCGGTGCTTCAAATAAACCGTAATAAAGTCCAGCCAACATTAGAATCAAACAAGTCCAGCCAAACCAAGGTATTAAACGTCCAGCAAGAATATAGAAGTATTTTGGAGATGAGTGTTTATGTAAAAATGCCCACATAATATTAAAGTTTATTTTAAAGTTTATCTATATCTACAACAAAACCTTCTCTAGCAATGTAACAATCCATATTTGAACCACGCTCATGAATTAACTTAATTGTTTCACGGTGCAAATGTTCTATTTTGGTATCATCATAATTTGGATCAGCATGAAATAAATATAATTGTTTAACATTAGCATCTATTGCAAAATGGGCTGTATCAATATAGCATGAATGACCCCAACCTCTCTTTTTAGCATAGTCTTCAGGAGTATATTGAGCATCATGGATAAATACATGAGAATTTCTAATCATATCTAAAGAATGTACTCGTTCTTCTTTTTGCATTGCTTCAATTAATTCAAATTCTTGTGGTTCCAATTCATTTCGCCGATTTTCTATTGATTGATCTATAAATGAAAGCTCATCATCAGAGGCATAAACTATAGTCTTTCCATGTACGTGAATTCTATAGCCAAAAGTGCTGCCAGGATGATGTACATTAAATGTTTCAATTCTAAATGGACCATATTCGATTTGGCTGTTATGAGAGGCCAAATAATTAACCTTTGCCATCCAATTTTCTACTTCTACTGGAAAATAGGGATCTCGCATCTGTCCAGAAATACGTTGTTCAATATCTTTTTCACTGTCTCCAGGCCCATAAATATTAACCTTCCAACCCGGAACAAATGCTGGTACAAAAAATGGTAAACCAGAAATATGATCCCAATGATAATGAGTTAATACGATGGTAACTTCCTTGATTTTTTGCTGTGCCATCAAAGAATTACCAAGCGGAATAATACCAGAACCACCATCACATATTAAAATATGATCATCGACCCTTAATTCTACGCATGATGTATTACCACCAACTCGCATATGACTACCAAATGGAGCAGGATAAGAACCACGTACTCCCCAAAAACGTATGTAATTCAGTGCATTAACACTCATAATTATTTCAGTTTAATATCAACATGTTTACAAACAATATCTCTAATTTCTTTAAAACGTAAAGGTTTGATAAGAAAAGCTACTGCCCCTAGTTGTTTAGCCACACTACGATCTTGATCATAGTCTTTAGAAGTTACCATTATCACTGGTGTATCTTTTTGATTAGCAAAGCTCCGTAAATGCCTTAATAAACTTAGGCCATCCATACCAGGCATGATAATATCTAAAAACAATAAATCTGGTTGATGTTCTTCTAAATAGGGAAGTGCCTCGGCAGGAGATTTAAAGCCGATAAAATTGACTGCTAGTGGTTCGACG
>DRQV01000013.1 GCA_011371325.1 Thioploca sp. | reverse complement strand
ATTATCCGATAAATTCTAACTAAATCTTAGAGGCCGACCTATCGGCGGCTCAAGAATGGTGTTATCTCAAACACATCAAAACATTAGGAGCATTAATGAAAGTTTTCACTAAATTTTGTCTAATCATATGTCTGTCAAGCTTGGTAGTAAATGCTGGAGCAGATATGCTTTATGCAGTTCAGGATAAGGGGCTTAATGATAGTCAGTTTTTTACTATTAATCCCAATACTTTAGAAATTAAGTCATTACCTAATGGCAATTATCCTTGTTATGATATTGATGCTTTGGATGCACATCCACAAACTAGTGTACTTTATGCGGCTTCTGGGGATGATGCGGTTAGGAATAAGGGTTATTTGTATACGGTCAATAGTCAGACTGGTAAGTTAAGTCCAATTGGTTATACTGGTTTTGACGAGATTGAAGCATTGTCTTTTCATCCGGTCGATGGTTCGTTGTGGGCTTGGGCTAAGGCTAGTTCTGGACAGGAAGGTGGTTTGGTTAAAATTCCTAATCCACAAGTACCTAGCAACAATACGTTGTATCCAAATTCTATGCAGGTGGAGGCAATGACTTGGGATAATGAGGGTGAGTTTCTTTATGTGGCTGCGAATACTGAGTTATTTGTGTATAACACTAGTTCTGTTTTGGTAAATACCTGTAATTTGTTTGGGGAAACTGAGGCATTGGAGATTTTACCAGATGGTAGGTTGTTGGTTGGTATGCACGGTGAGTCTAATTTATTGCCGTATAAGGTGGTTAATGCACAAACTTGTCAGATTGAGGATGGTGGTAGTATTACTACTGGTTTTGATGATGTGGAAGGGATTGCTTGGACAGGTATTTCTGCTTTAATTACAACAATTGCTTTAGATCAAGGAGTAAACAATACCATAATAATTGAAGCTGGTTCTAGTCAATACAAATTATTTATGTTGGATTTAGATATTTATGATGACAGTGATTATCATGTTACTTTTGAGCAAACTGTTGTTCCAGAAAATGGGATTAGTTTTTATCATAATTATCCATCTGCTGGTGAATTATTTTCAGCTTCTACCTATTCCATGCTGCCTGAACGTATTGATACTGTATCTCCCGGTATTTATACGGTTACTAGCACAGTAACTATTGTAGAAACTGGAACTTCGGATACTAAAATCTTGACGGTTAGAGTGGTTGAACCTGTGGAATGGGGATTTGTCTATTTCATCGCCTGCCATAAATCCTAGTGCCGTTAATCTTGATGTTTCAAGTGTGGAAGTTAATTTTAGCACTAATGTTTTTGGTGTAAAATCTCCTCCAGATTTTTTGACGTTAGAAGAAGTTGATGAAAATGGTTCTTTAATCAAAACAATGGGAATACTTAATTATGATGGTAATTACTTATATTCAGGAACATTCACGATAACTGGTGGAGTTGAGGGTAAAAAGTTTTATCGTGCTACAGCTATTCATAATAAAAAACTAGTAACTTCTAAAATTAAATTTTTTACAGTAACTAGATTTCCAATTGGCCCACCACCTGCTGAGTCATTTGCTAACGATTATTCAATGAAAAGTCCTGATACTGGCCAGTTAATTAATTTGAACAAATTAACCATTTATTTTTTAGAAGGTACTACTCCAGAGCGTATTGAGGAAATTGTAGCTGCTGAAAATGCAACTATATTGGGTTCTACTCCAACACTTGGTGCATTTTATTTACATATCCAAAGTGATAAAACTTTACAGTCACTTCGAGATAAATTAGTGGCCTTTAAAGCTTATCATGAGGTAAGGTCTTTTGATATTTCAGTTCAAACTAGTGTTTCTGCATATCCAGATGATCCACAATCGTATTTATACGCAGATGAATTTGAATCATATGGATTAACTGCTGTAGAATTACGGCCCAATTTAACGACAGTACGTGCTGATGAAACTTGGTTAATAGCTAAAGGCAATGTACCAATTACATTTATTGATACTGGAATAGATTCTATAAATGGGAAAGATACTAATAATCTTGATTTAAGAGATAATGTAGGAGAAAGAGGATGGAATATTTTTTCAGGCAGTAAAGACACAACAGATGGATATTCTAATGGTCATGGTACACATGTCGCAGGTGTTGCAGCAGCATCTACAAACAATGGTATTGGTATATCTGGTATTGCTTGGGATAGTGAAATAATACCTATTGTTGCATTACAATATGATGGTAGTTTATTACCAGAAGCAATAACTTATGCAGTAGATAATAATCTAGATTCTAAAATTATCAATATAAGTGGAGGAGTTGATTTTGATGATCTAAATGATTTAGAGTTTGAAAACCTTAAAACCGCTGTAAAATATGCTAATGACAATGACAAATTAATCATAGCAGCAGCACACAATCGTATCAAAGGATATAAAGATAAAAATAACGTGGAATATGAAGACGGTAAATTCAGAGTTGGTCCAAATGGAGTACGTTTCCCTTGTGCCTATTCAATTAACTCAGAAAATTTAGGACTTGAAGATTTAGGAGTACTTTGTGTTGGTAATTCCACTATCAATTATAAAGGAGATATTCGTTACCCAAAAGAAAATGATTCTTACAATAATCCTAAGGATGATAACTGCTATAATACTGAAGCTGATAAACGTTCATGCGATAGTTATTTTGGTGATTGGGTTAATATTGCTGCACCTGGAGACCATGTTATGTCAACAATTAATGACACAGCTAAACGAAAATATGAATGCCTCACAAATAGTACTAAAGACCCAAGAACTTGTGTTTGTATGGTACCTCAAAAACAAATTGATTGTTTTGACGGAATAATTGGGCCTTATTGCTCACTTCCATCTACTAAACAAATAACTTGCTTAAATACATATAAAAATGGGCTTTTTTCTGAAAATGATGAACTAACCTTAAGAGAAGGAGAATTAGAAAAATTAGTTACAACAGAATATAATAGTGAATACTATGGTATTTTATCAGGAACCAGCATGTCCACCCCATTAGTATCAGGAGCAGCAGCCATTTTATGGTCATTACATACTGATTGGAAACCAAACCAAATTCGTGAACGACTGCTAAAAACGGCAGAACCTTTAGACCCAGAGCTAAAAATAGGTAATCGACTTGATATATTTGAAGCGGTATTTAATGGTAGTTTTGAGACTGGTGATTTATCAGAATGGGAATTTACTGGTACTTGTGGTGTTATTCAAAGTTTAGGAACTAAAAATCCAATTAAACCAACTCATCGTAAGTATATGGCTGCTTGTTCCACTGGCCCTGGTAGTGATTTTGTATCTGCTTCTTTACGAAAAACTTTAACTGTGCAACCGGGAGTCACAGAGCTGCCTATTAGCATGGATTATAATTTTGTTAGTGAAGAATATCCAGAATATGTTGGTTCTATCTATGATGATACTCTTAAAGTAAAACTTATTAATGAAGGCAATGTAATATTTGATGAGATTCTAGCCAGTGTAAATACTTCTAAATTTCTTCTAGAAGTTATATATGAAAATCTAGCTCCTGGTGGAGATGAGACTGCTGGACAGACTGGTTGGATACATGTTGGAACTGTTATTCCTATACCAAATAATGGTGGTATTTATGAAATTGAAATTTCCTTTGATATAACAGACGAAGGGGATGATATTTATGATTCTGCCATGTTAATTGACCATGTTCAGTTAGAATATTAAAATAACAAGTTATGATAGTTTCTGCATTGCTAGAAACTATTGTTCTAACTTTTTAATTGGAAAATAATTATGTCTATTTTTAAAAGATTACTTTTTGGGACTATTTTAGGAATCACCACAATTGCACAAGCTGCTACTGATTGCAATCAAGTAACAGAAATCCCTCCTGCCGAGTGCGAATCATTACTAGAACTTTATCATAGTACAAATGGAGATAATTGGGGTGATAATGAAGGTTGGAATGAAACGAATACACCTTGCAGTTGGTATGGCATTACTTGTGAGAATAATGGAGTAGTTGAAATAGAATCTCATTTTAACAATTTGATTGGACAAATTCCTAATTTTTCAGCTTTACATAATTTACGCGAACTCTATTTAGTTTCTGATAAACTAACAGGTACAATTCCTGATTTTAATTTGCCTAATTTAGAAGAACTCTATCTTTTTTATGAGCAATTAACAGGTACTATTCCAAATTTTAATTTGCCTAAATTAAAACATCTTGATCTTCATTCTAACACATTAAATAATAATGAATTAAATGTTATAATTCCAAATTTTAATTTGTCTAATTTAGAATGGCTTAGTTTGTCTCACAGTCAACTAACAGGAACAATTCCAAATTTTAATTTGCCTAATTTACAGTATTTGTATCTTGATAATAATAAATTAACAGGAACAATTCCGAATTTTAATTTGCCTAATTTGCAAAATTTACATCTTGATAATAATGAATTAACAGGCTCAATTCCTAATTTTAGTTTACCTAATTTAGAATTTCTTAGCCTAAATAACAACAATTTGACAGGCTTTATTCCAGATTTTGGTGCTTCTAATAATTTAAAAGTTATCTTTCTTGAAAAAAATCAATTGACAGGCTCCATCCCAAATTTTAATGCATTATCTAATTTAAAGAGGCTTTATCTTGGATATAATAAACTAACAGGTACAATTCCCAGTTTTACTTTACCTAATCTAAATGCACTGTCTCTTAAATCTAACCAATTGACCGGACCAATTCCAACTTACTCTGATACAATTATTAAATTATATACAATTGATTTAAGAAATAATCCACTTTGTAAACAAAAAGATTTTGATTATTCTGCTTGGTCTTTTCCTTTTAATACATTATCTGCTGTAGATATAGTTGTAGAATTATTTGTTGATTATAGCAAAGACTGGCAAGCACAATTAGACACATTTCCAATTTGTGGAACTAACAAAGATTATGCTTTTATAGAATATCTTGAGTCTAAACTATATTATGTTGTAGGAGAGATAGTAAACATAAAAACAGAAGTCAGTTTTAAAACTACAGATAAAGTTGATTTATGGATAGCGATTGAATTACCATCAAAGGAATTTATATATCTAACTCCTTCTATTACTCTCAGTTCTACTCCTCAATTTTTTAAAAATAATTTGAATACAATAAAAGACAGATTTTCTGTGATTTCAGATTTTATAGTACCAAAGAATTTTGCAGGTGATTACACATTTTATACTGCTTTAATTGAAGCTGGTAAAAATCCTTGGCAGGATGGAATGCAGGTTATTAAATATATTGAACAAACTAGTATATCTTTATTTGATAAATAATTGTGAATATAGTAAATTAATTCTAACTTACCCTTTCTCACCGACCTAGCGGCGGGAGAAGAGGAGTGTTAGTTGGGTGAAATAAATACAGGGGGTGTATATGGAAGAAGCATTTGAAGCGATAGGTACGGCGTTAAAGTTAATTATTGGCACTGCATGGTATTTGATTGTAATGTTGCCACTAGCCGTAATTGTTTTTATTGTGGGACTCGTATTACTACCTGTTGATTTGCTTGTATTAGTAATATCTTTTGGTGAAATAAAATTTCAGATATTTTCATCCTTTATGCATGCTTCAAAAACAAGTCTAATGTGGTATGCGGAAACAATGGGGTAACTTTTGAAATTGTGTTATGATGTTTAACATGCTTTATTACTACCCACCAAATAACCATAGATTTTAACTTAATTTTGGAGATATATCTATAAAATGAATACTAATCAAATAATGACTGTAAAAATAGGAAATTTTGGAGTTTTAGAAATTGGTCATAAAACAATGATGGGTAAAGTATCTCAAGTCTTGGAAATGGGTAATAGAAATAGAAAGGCAAAAAATCTTGAACCTATACCTCTCAAAGAAATTTTAAGAAAGCAAGATTTATGGGAATTTATTATCTCAAGACATACTCAATTATTAAGAAATTCTAATTGTGGCGAATCGCCACATTTAAAAAACTCCCATTTTAACAATGATTTTAATCCAGATAAATTAAACTTTATTACAATTCAGTCTGATTATGGAAAATTGAAAGAATTTAAAACAGCCGAAGGAAAAATTCAATATGGCGAGTTGATAAAACAGTTTTCAAATTTGATTCAATCAAAAAAAGGAAAATATGGAGGAACTTGGGCTGAACTATATATTTTATTAAAAATTGCTTCTATGCTTGATAAAGATTTAGAAGTTGAAATTTATCGAGTTTTTATAGAAGAAAATCTATTGTCTTTAAGAGATATTGGAGGAGATTATTATAAAGAACTAAATATGGCCATTAATACTTTACCTGATAGAAAAGATAAAAATAATCATGGTATTTATATTCAAATAGCTAAACAGTTTCGAGAAAAGTTAGAAATTCTTAATACTAAAGGTTATAACGAAGAAGAGCATAATGCTTTTATCCAAGATACAAGGGCTAAATGGCTTAATAATTTAATATTTTCAATTGATACTGAACTAGTTACGTCTTATAAACAACTCACAAAGGTTTTAGAGAAATTAAATTAATTCTAACTAAATTTTGGAGGCCGACCTTCGGCGGCTCAAGAATGGTGTTAGCACTTTACGAACATCATTGACCACAGACATATCTGAGGATCAGAAAAGGAGACTAAGAAAATGCCAGATATAAAAGAAAAGGGGTCAGGCTCGAATTAAATCTGGCCCTAAATTTCAAATAATGAGGTAAACTATGCAAGAATTACAAGCTGTAAAATATGGGAAAATTGAACTAATTCCCGGGATAAAATGTGATGGGTATATACTGAGTGATGGCTCTGCATGTTTGAGTGAACGTGGGGCTGCTGATTTGCTAGGAATGAAGCATGTATCTTTAAGGAGCGTGGTAGCTACTTGGCCTCCAAAAACTCTTAAACCGTTTGTTGATAAGGGTATAAGCGTGGTAGCTACTTTAGCAACAGTAGAAGCTAAAAATAGCCCACACAAAGGTAGGGAAATTATAGTTTATGATAGTAACATGATAGAAACTATAATTAGTGCTTATGTTGTAGCTGCTGGACACAATGCACTTCAAAAGAACCAATTACATGTTGGTAAAAGATGCTCAGTTTTAGTTCCTGCTCTAATTAGAACTGCCATAGACACTGTCATAGAGCAAGCCTGCGGAATAACTCCCAACATTCAACAAACAGTACAAGAACAATGTATTAAACTAATGAAACAATTTGGTTTAAAAGCTTCATTTCCCGAAGAAATCTATACCAAAAAAGACATCATTCATTTTATAGATAAACCACTTGGTACTCTAAATAGTTACCTAAAAACCCATGACATTCCAT
>DRQV01000012.1 GCA_011371325.1 Thioploca sp. | reverse complement strand
TTGCATCAATTCTAACATTTGTGAACCGGTTAATTCTTTGGGTATTGCAACTGGCAAATTAGCTTTTTCTAATAAATTAATGACACGTGATACGGTAGAATCATCTAACCAACCTAAGTGAGCGGAAAATTGAGCAGCTAGTTTAATTCCAATTGCTACTGCTTCACCATGTAAATATTCACCATAACCAATTCCAGTTTCTATCGCATGACCAAAAGTATGCCCTAGATTTAGCAAAGCTCTTTTACCACTTTCTTTCTCATCTTCTGCTACAATATTCGCTTTATTTTGACAAGACCTAGCAATCGCAAAGCTTAAAGCTTGTGAATCTTGTTTTAATAAGGCTGACATATTATTTTCTAACCATTCAAAAAATTCTAAATCATTTATTAAACCATATTTAATTACTTCTGCCAGTCCTGCACTAAGCTGCCTATTATCTAAAGTTTTTAATGTTTCGGTGTCTATCAATACACTTTTGGGCTGATGGAATGCTCCAATCATATTTTTACCTAATGAATGATTGACTCCAGTCTTACCACCAACAGAAGAATCAACTTGAGCTAACAAAGTAGTTGGAATTTGAACAAAATCGATACCTCTCTGATAACAAGCAGCAGCAAACCCAGTCATATCACCAACCACTCCTCCACCTAATGCAATTAAAGTGGCTTGTCGATTAAAATGTTGACGTAATAAGGTATCAAAAATTTGATTTAACACTATTAAATTTTTATACTGCTCTCCATCTGGTAAAATTACTGTTTTAACTTCAAAATCATCTAACGTATTAATAATCTTATTTAAATATAATGGAGCTACTGTTTCATTGCTAACTATTAAAACTTGTTTACTTTGAATATGTGGAGTAATTAAATTAGTTTGTTTCAATAGATTCTGCCCAATATAAATCGGATAGCTACGTGTACCTAAATCCACTTGTAATGTATTCATTTTTCTAAATGTCCTAAGATTAATTTAATCACTTGACGAATGCTTTTTTGCGTTGTATCTATAGTAGAATCAGCAATCATTTCATATAATGGATGGCGTTCTTCAAGCAAGCTAGTGATTTTTTCCCGTGGATTTCCAGTTTGTAATAAAGGACGAGTATGATTATGGGAAGTTCGTTCTAACAATTCATCAACCGAAGCGTATAAATAAATCACATAACCACGTTTTTTCAAATATTGCCGATTGTTTGTATCTAGCACCACTCCACCACCAGTAGATAATACAATATTATTTTGTCGAGTTAATTCATTGATTACAGCACGTTCCCGTCTTCTAAATCCAGTTTCACTTTCAAATTCAAAAATCATAGGAATCGTTACACCGGCTCGTTTCTCAATTTCATGATCACTATCTATAAAATCTAGCTTTAGATTATTTGATAAATGATGACCTATCGTAGTTTTTCCTACTCCCATTGGTCCAACTAAGAAAATATTCATATCAAAATGTTACTTTATTCACACTGGTAATAGCTAAAATTACTCCAGTAATAATTACTCCTATTACTCCGCCTATTAATAAAATTGCTAATGGTTCAATCAATAATAAAAAACGTTTCATCCGAGTTCTACTGCTTTCTTCCAATAATTTGGACAGAGAACGCAACATACGTGGTAATTCACCAGCTCTTTCTCCAGCTCGAATAAGATTATGTCCGGTAGTAGTCATAGCATCATTATCTTGTAAGGCTTTGGATAAACTAGTGCCATCTTTTACAGCTTTATTAACTTGAGTAAGTCTAGCATTTAAACTTGGCAATTTTACCCCTTGTTTAGCTAATTCTAATGCTTTTAGTAAAGAAACCTTATTTTCCAATAAAGTTCCTAACATTGCTGACCAACGAGCTGCTTCAGCTTCAATCATCCATATTCCTAACAATGGCAACTTAGCAGTGGCATCTTTTATTTTAGCCCGTAAATTTGGTTGGCCAATTACATAAGTAATAATAACTAATAATACTACCAGTCCACTAATTACTAAGTCAAAATTATTATTTAAAAACATACCAGTTTCCAAAACGATTTGAGCTAACATTGGTATCTCATCTCCTTTGCCTTTAAGGATATTAGCAAAACGAGGTACTACAATAATAAATATCATTAATACTGCACTAATACCTGATAAAATTAATATTATTGGATAAATCATCGCATTTCGTATTTCATTTGCAACTTTAGCATCATATTCCATTTGATTAACTCCATCTCTTAACGCAATATCAATTTTACCGGTTAATTCTCCAGCTTCTACTAATTGAGTAACATACCATGGTAATTCCAATGGACAAGCTTGTAAAGCACTGGAAAATGCCTTTCCGTGCCGTAATTCTGCAGAAATATCAGCAAATGTCTGAGTGATAAATGGATGATGAGATGAATTAGCTAAAGATTCCACTGCCTCTATTAAGGCAACTCCAGATTCTAATAAGGTAGTAAGCTCATGTAATACAATAAGTATATCGCGTTGTTTAGGCTTATTATTACTTCGGACCTTAGTATTACTAATTACTGTAATATTAATTGGAGTAAGGTTACGCTGTTTTAATTGGCGAGCTGCTTCTCGTTCTGTGTCAGCAGTTAAACTACCACTAGTTTCTTGTTGTTGAGCGTCTATCGCTTGATATTTATAATGCATTGGTAGCTAATATATAATAGGAATAATTATAATGGATTTAATTTTGACCTTTTTCAACAGTATTATTCTATCAATAAAATTTAGTGATGTTATAGTTATTTAGTATCTAAAAACGAACATAAATTATCTTAAAATTACTTGCAAAGGCTAATAATTCTAGTCTTGAATCAGATTTTTGTATTTATGTGATGAATTCATAAGAGTAATTGTTAACTATAAACTTAAGTGATTATATCCTAAATACTGGCAATTTCAAAT
>DRQV01000011.1 GCA_011371325.1 Thioploca sp. | reverse complement strand
CATGACGATGAAGTTATTTTAAAATATAAAACTGCACTTATAGTAGACGATGATATGCGAAATATATTTTCTCTAGTAGCTATGTTAGAAGATAAAGATATGGAAGCGATAATTGCGAAAAATGGCCAAGAAGCTTTGGTTGCTTTAGAAAAACATCCTGAAGTATCAATTGTAATTATGGATGTGATGATGCCGGGTATGGATGGTTATGAAACTATGCGGCAAATTAGAAAACAACCTAATCATCGTAAATTACCAATAATTGCTTTGACCGCTAAAGCCATGAAAGATGATCGGGCTAAATGTATTGAAGCTGGAGCCAATGATTATATATCTAAACCAGTTGATAATGACAAATTAATTTCTTTATTACGAGTTTGGTTATATCGTTAGTTAATGCTTAATTAAATTCAACATTAATTATTTATTAACATTAATTATAGTTTATTTAATTGACGAATTTGGAAAGATTCTAAATATAATTCCATTTTACCAGCTTCTACATTCAGCTTGTAAATAGCGTTGGACAATTGTTAATTGTTTATTTAATCCTTCTACATCCAAACAAATTGGTAAATTTTGTAATAATTTTACTGCTTTGAAATTGCCACCTAATATTTGATAAATTCTCAAAATTTGAGGAAATTCATAAGGTAACCCTAAATAATGAATATAACGAGAAAAATCATAAAAATTAGGTCGTTGTAAATTATAAATATAAAAATTTGGGAATGAAATATAACGAGAAGTTAAGATAATAATTTGCTTAGATGCTAACTTTTTTACGTTACTAGTTAATACTTGATAACCATCTTGCAGTAGATTTATAGCCAATTGTTCAGCTAAAGCAGTTTTGCCTATCCCACCAATTCCTTTTATGAGTAAGCGTCGTATTTTCCCATTTTGTAATTTTTTAATTAAAAATTGTAACTCTTGTTTACGCCCAATAAATATTCCAGTTTTTGGGATTAAATTAGTTTTTTGTGGTGTAAAATTCCAATTGATTAATATTGGCTCACTACTAAATAATATTGGTAAACTCCATTGTTCCACAATATCATCATCTATCGCATCCCAAGTTTCATTAGTAGATAATAAATTAGTCATTGCACAACAACCTGCTTGCACTGCTAAATTTACAGGTTTTTGTTGAGCTAAATTAATACATAAAGCTTGAATAAAAATTTTAGCAGCTCGATCTGTTAATGCTTCTCGCATCCCTATTATATTAGGAATTCCTATTTTAATAAGAGGATCGATTAAATTATTTTTTACTAATTGGCCAGATTTACAAGTTGCTAAAACCACACAACGCACTCTATTAACTATTTTAGCTAAATCTTTTCCGGTAACTAATTTAATTTTGCCAACTTTATCATAAAAAACTAAATAAGTTTGCTCATTCTTTAGTAAACCATGCCCACTGATTATTACTAAATGCCAAATTTGTTTGGATAGCAATTTAGCCAAAGTATCAAAATCCCCAGCAATTGGTGCATAAAAAATTACCATGCCGGTATTTATAAAGGGTATGAGAGCTGAACGTATTTGTTGAGTTTCTATATCAATATCTAAATGAATCTGTCGTTGACTGGTTTGCTGAATGGTAAATAATAATATTTTTAATGGCCCAGTTGGAATTGGACTATTAGCAGCATATACACTTTGATATAAAGTATAATCTGGATGTTTAGCGATAAATCCTAAATTAGGATGGTATATTCCCATGGTAAATTATCCTTAGTGTTATACTTAAATTATTAATTCAGTTACTATTCTGTCCGAATCTAAAACTTGCCACAATGCTAAACCGATATTTTTTAGATGATAAATATTATGAATATGAGACATTGGTCTGGATATTTATTTTGCTTTACTTTATAATTTAGAAATTACTTTAAGATTTGACTGTTAGTTATTACAAATTATATAGTTTTTTGGATAGTCCTTCAATATAATAATTTGCTAATTAACAATTCACAATTAATAACAGGATTTATTATGAAAGTATATATTTTAATTACAATACTTGGTTTAATAGTCAGTTGTTCTCATAGGCCTATACCAGTAGCTAAATCATATCCAGTAACTGGGCAACAAAAAATGCAAGCCGCCCATCACTGGGATGTATTAGCAACTGATGTCGCTAATCGTTTGAAAAAAACTATGGAGCTTACTTTTCCCAATGCTGATACTTTACCATCAGTATTTGTGAAAATATCTGATGCACAAGAGGAAATTCCTTTTGGGAAAGCTTTTTATAATTTGCTTAATACTAAACTAGTTCAACAAAGTTTGGTAGTTTTAACTAATGATTCCGGATTCGATAGCGATACTCTAGTGGTTAATTATGATATGCAAGTAATCCATCATAAAGACCGACGATTAACTTATCCACCTCCTGGTATTTATACCACATTAGCCGGTGGTGTATGGATGATTGCTAATGCAATTGATAATTGGAAATACCCTGGTTTAGCTATATTCCCATTTACTTTAGCTGCTGATACTGATGCTTTACTAGATTATTATTTGCCAGGTGAAACTAATACTGAAGTGATAATTACTACATCAGTGACAATGGGCCAACAATATGTATTTGGAGATTCTAGGATGTATTACATTAATACTGGTGATTACGATCATTATGAAAATATTGCTAAAACTTATCAGGTGGTTAATTAATAATGAAGCAAATACTTACCTCAATTTTGCTAGTTATACTTATGGCTGGATGTTCTATCTTTTCTAAAGATTATAACTTAATAGCTACTAGTTACAAGGCTACTGACAAATTACTAAAAGGAGTTAGAGATATTCATCATTTAGAACCACGTAGTAATGGAGTTTATACCAATCAACCAATTTTAGTGACTAGCTTTGTAAACATCGATAATGTACAACAATCTTCTACTTTAGGACGAGTTATTGGTGAGCAGATTGGTTCTCGTCTTGCTCAACGTGGCTATAAAGTAATCGAAATGAAAATGCGGACTTCTAATGTTTTTGTGCAGGAACGAACAGGGGAATTATTATTGTCTCGAGAATTACGTGAAATCAGCTTTCAGCATGATGCTTATGCTGTTGTGGTTGGTACTTATGGAGCTGGTAAAGAATCAATATATGTGACAGCTAAGTTAATTCGGGCTAAAGACAATGTTATTTTAAGTTCTTATGACTATTATCTGCCAATCGGTCCAGATACTAAACGTATGCTACAAAAAAAGCATTAGATGAATTAGTTTTAAGATATACTAACTTCATATTATCTAGTGTATCTTAACTCTTATACTGATTGTTTAGTTTCAAAAGTTGGAGCTAAAATTACATCATGATTAACTAGCAATCCTTCTGTATTTTTGAATATGTTATAATCGCAATAGTAAATATTATCTTGAACCCTTGCAATTATTAGGAACTAAAAATGCCAGCTTTACGCCCAGTATTTACCAATAATATTATTCAAACTTTACAACGAGGAGTTTCAATAAATTTAATTGCTCAAAATGGTCAAGGCAGACGTAGATTGTTAGAAGATATAAAATGTACCGGGTTAAAAAATACCCATGTTATCATTTTAAATATAACTAATTATAAAGAAAGTTATCATGAATTTATAGCTGCAATGTGGGAAAGTTTTAAAATAAAAAAAACAGTTCCAAAATCTTTAGAGGAATTAATTGAAAAAGTTATAAATTTGACTGAGTACAAAACTATTTTAATATTACATCATTTTGATGAGTTATTAAATAATTCAAATATCGATTGCGATACTAGTTTTTTTGATCAACTTAACAGCATTAAAGATTGTAAAAAAATATCTCTATTATGTGTTACAAATCAAGCTCATGACCAATCGGTAATATGTATAAAAAATGAAGTTAATCGATATTCTTGGCTAGATTTAGATAAAATAAGACTACCAAAATTAACGTATGACGAAATTATGGTTGAATTAAAATATCGTAATTTACCTCTGTCTACTGAAGAAATTTCTCTAATTAGTAAAGTAACTTATAGTCATACTAAACCATATAGTCTATTAAATTATTTAGTAGAAAAAATAGCTATTATTCAAATTGATAAGGAAACTACTTTTTCTGCCAAATTAGAAATATTAATTAAACAATATAATTTAGACATGGTAAAACCTAGTAATAACGAATATTTAAGCAATGTCCTACACTCCAGCAATAGAATTTAAAGGCAGTCTCTTAACATTGATGATTCTGCACATATTAGAAAATAATGGCGAAAAAATTGCGGAGCAATTAATTGAAAAAGTTTCTAAAGTTCCAGATTTTTTTCAACAAGCTCCTGTAGTTATTGATTTAACAGCAGTACAGGATATAAATAATGATATTTTATCAGAATTAATTAGTCTATTACGGGAACAAGGTTTAATTCCAGTAGCAATACGAAGTGGTAATTTTGAACAAAATGATATAGCAGTAAGGAATAATTTAGGAATTTTGAAAGCAACTCAATCTGTCCGCCCTCAACAAATTGTAGAAAATATTAGTGAAAATAATGAAAGAATGTTATCTGCCACGGCAAAAATTATTGATCAGCCGATTCGTTCTGGTCAACAAATAGTTGCTCCTGACGGTGATTTAGTAATATTATCCACTGTCAGTCATGGTGCAGAGATTTTAGCTCATCAAAATATTCATGTATATGGTATATTGCGAGGTCGAGCTTTAGCTGGTTTTAATGGAAATACTAATGCGAGAATTTTTTGTCAAAACTTTAATGCGGAACTAGTTTCGATAGCAGGACAATATCAGGTGAATGAAGATTTGCCAGAAAAATTGCGGGGCAAACCAACTCAAATTTATTTAGAAAATAATGTATTAAAGATTGAACCACTTTAAATAATCAACTAATTTATATTTAGGAACATGGCTAAAATTATTGTTGTTACATCTGGAAAAGGTGGCGTTGGTAAAACAACTACTAGTGCTGCTTTTGCTACTGGACTAGCTTTACGTGGCTATCAAACTGTAGTCATTGATTTTGACGTTGGATTACGCAATCTAGATTTAGTTATGGGTTGTGAGCGTAGAGTTGTTTATGATTTTATTAATGTTATTAATGGAGAAGGCAATTTAAATCAAGCTTTAATCAAAGATAAACGAGTAGAAAATTTATTTATTTTACCAGCTTCCCAAACTCGTGATAAAGATGCTTTAACTTTAAAGGGAGTACTTAAAGTACTAGAAACCTTACGCAAACGATTTGAATTTATTATTTGTGATTCTCCGGCTGGTATTGAACATGGTGCTATTATGGCCATGTATTTTGCTGATGAAGCAATAATTGTAACTAATCCAGAAGTATCATCAGTTCGAGATTCAGACCGAATTATTGGTATGTTATCTAGTAAAACTAGGCGGGCAGTGCAAAACTTACCAGCAATTAGAGAACATTTGTTGGTAACTCGTTATGCACCAAAACGAGTAATTAGTGGAGATATGTTAAGTGTAGAGGATGTGCAAGACATTTTAGCAATTCCATTTTTAGGCATTATTCCAGAATCTAAATCTGTATTACAGGCATCTAATTCTGGTATTCCTGTTACTCTTGATAAAAAAAGTGATGCTGGAAAAGCTTATCTTGATGTTGTAGCTCGTTTTCTTGGTGAAGAACTACCAGTTGTAGAAAAGAAAGGTTTTTTGACTCGTTTATTTAAAAATTAATATGAGTATTCTTAAATATTTCCATACCTTAAGACCAAAAAAAACTGCGGCAGTTGCAAAAGAACGTTTGCAAATTATCGTTGCTCATGAACGTAATTTACGCGATTCTCCAGTGATTGAATATTTACCAAAATTACAACAGGAATTATTAGAAGTTATTAGGAAATACACTGCGATTCAAAATGAAGATATTAAAATCAATATAGAAAAAGATGGAGAGTATGAGATATTGGAGTTAAATATTGTTTTATCTGATGAAAATCAATAGAGTTATACTAGAATTTGGAGGGATAGTATTATTTTTTATCGGTAAATTTTTCATAAGGGAAATGTAAATTAACTTGATAGGTGCTGTTAGATTTTAAAACTGTTAATTTAGCTGGTAAATCATAAAAAAAATCTAAACGTTGTTGAATATTTTGTTGGGCTATATTATTTCCATGTTTACAAATAGTTAAAGGCAGAGGATTTGTGATAGTGATAGTGATGTATTTTTTTTGTAAAAATCCACTAATATTAATAGTTCCACCTTTAGCTAATGGTTGAATTCCGTGATAGATTGCATTTTCTAACAATGGTTGTAAAGATAAAGGAGGCAAACAGGCATCTTGTGGAATTTTATCAATATCCCAAATAACCTGTAAGCGTTTTCCAAGTCTAAAAATCTCGATACCTATATATTGTCGACATAATGTTAATTCCGCTTGTAAAGTAGTATAGTGATTGTCAGTTAGACTAGCTCGAAATAAATCAGCAAAATCTATCACTACTTGTTCAGCTTTATTTGGGTGAAAACGAATCAAACTTGCAATTGTATTCATGCTATTAAATAAAAAATGCGGTTTAATCCTAGCTTGCAAGGCTTGAATACGATAAGCAGATAGAGCTTTTATTTGATTTTTCCACTGATACTGAATATAAAAATAACGTAATATTATTACGCTGATAATAGTACTGACAATTAGATTACGGATCAAAAATAGTTGATGTTGGAAGGAAGATTTTGTGCCAATAAATGAAAAATTCATCTGCCACATAAATTCGCTAACTAAATAGGTTATTAGCAAAATTATAAGATAGCTTATTATGCCTATAACAGCATTATTATGAAAAAAACGTTGTACTACACATAAAAAAATCATACTAAGTAATGCAATCCACTGCATAAACAAAGATGTCATTGCTAAATCGATAAGCAAATTTATATAATTCCAAGTATATCCCATTTTACCAAGCGGTGTTAACACAAATATAAAGGCTAATAATTCAGTGGTAAGAACTACTAGAAATACTGTGTAAACATCGCAAAAATTTGGTAAAAATGAATTGGGTTTTTTGTTAAAAATTTTTAAGATTTGGTTCAGATTTCTGTACCTTATTAATATTAATAACAAAAGGAGAAGAACTAGAATTATCTATTTTAGCTATCACGCACCATTTACCTTTTTCTGTGGAATTCAAAGGCACTTCAATGATTTCATCATCAGTTTCTACTATTACTTTACCATCATAATTAGAAAAAGTATCACCCATAGATAAAAAAGCAAATTTACGGTAAATATTAGTCACAATCAAAATCGATTCCACATGAGATAAAGATTTGATCGTAATATTTTCTTCGTTTTCTCCACCAGTATCATCGACCCCAGCATCTTCATCTAGTTCAATACAAGGTGGATTATATAAATTTCCTTGATTATCATAGTAAATATGCCCAAATAAGCCTTCTTTGGTTTTATAAAAGGCATGCAAATCTAAATCAACTGGTTTAGTCCAAGTTAATTTGGCATTTATTTTCGACGATTTGGTTATTTTAGCCTTATCTCCGGGATTTTTTAAAATATGAGCCATATAATTTCCGGTTTCTGAAGTCCATTAGGTAATAGGAGTTTCCACCTATTTCGTATTACTTTAAATTAAAAATTATTGTAGTAATTACTACAGAAGCATAATCACAACTCCATACAAATTATTATTAGGAAAATGTATTTAGAGTTAATTGTATTAATAACAGTTTTAACCTTTACGAGCATTTGCAAATGCTTCTGCCATAATACTACCAGCAAACATTTGTGAAGATTGTTGTTGTCTATTAATTAGTTTTTCAAGTTCACCATCAGTCTTACGGGTTTGCTTTCTATTATTTTTACGTGGTTTAGTAACCTTCTTATCTTTACGCTTTTTCTTAGGAGCTGGTGGTGGTTGTTTGTTGTTTCCCAAGCACATAGTTAAAGCAACCCGCCGACGTTTTAAATCAATTTCTATTACTTTAATCGTTACAACATCTCCAGCCTTGACTATATCACGTGGATCTTTAACATAAGTTTCTGATAAAGCTGAAATATGGACTAAGCCATCATGATGTACTCCAATATCAACGAAAGCTCCAAAGTTAGTAACATTAGTTACAACTCCTTCCAAAATCATATCAGCTTCAAGGTCTTTAAGGTCTTCAATACCTTCTTTAAAATTGGGAGTTTTGAATTCAGGACGTGGATCACGACCAGGTTTTTCCAATTCCTTTAAAATATCACTAACTGTAGGAATTCCAAAATTATCATCAGTATATTCTTTAGGATCAAGGCTTTGCAAAAGTTCTACATTACCAATTAGATCATCAATCTGTTTATCAGTCTTAGCGATAATTCGTTCTACCACTGGATAAGCTTCTGGATGTACTGAAGACATATCAAGTGGATTATCACCATTCATAATCCGCAAAAATCCTGCTGCCTGTTCAAAACTCTTTTCGCCCAATCGTGGAACTTGTTTCAAAGCTTCTCGATTAGGAAAAGCACCATGTTTATCACGATATTCCACTATATTACGAGCCAAACTATTATTAAGGCCAGAAACTCTACTCAATAAAGAATAAGAAGCAGTATTTATATCTACTCCAACCAAATTTACACAATCTTCCACAACTCCATCTAAACTACGAGCTAAATGGCGTTTGTTAACATCATGTTGATATTGACCAACTCCGATTGATTTTGGTTCTATTTTGACTAATTCTGCTAATGGGTCTTGTAAACGACGAGCGATGGATACTGCTCCACGCATTGAGACATCTAAATCTGGAAATTCCATTGACGCAGTTTTTGAAGCTGAATATACAGATGCACCGGCTTCAGAAATAACTAATTTATATAAATTTAAATCAGCATGTTTCTTTATAAGTTCAGTAACCAATTTATCGGTTTCCCTAGAACCAGTCCCATTACCGATGCTGATCAAATCTATTTTATGTTTTTGAGCTAATTCAACCAATTTATCCAAAGACTCTTGCCAACGTTTTCTAGGGGGATGCGGATAAATAGCTACTGTTTCTAATAATTTGCCAGTTTTATCTACAATAGCAATCTTAACTCCAGTACGTATTCCAGGGTCTAATCCCATAGTGACACGAGGGCCAGCAGGTGCTGCTAATAATAAATCTTGTAAGTTACTAGAAAATACTTTGATAGCCTCATCTTCAGCAGCTTCTCGAATCCGCATTAACAATTGAGCATCTAAATGAGATCGAATTTTAAACCGCCAAGCTGAACGTACGGTTTCCAATAACCAATTATCAGCGGCTCGACCCTGATCAGCAATATTAAATGCTTTAGCAATCTGGCCTTCACAATAGCTTAAACTAGCTTCATCATTATTTTGTTCAATCGATAAACTTAACTGTAATATCCCAGATTTGCGGCCTCTAAACATTGCCAAAGCACGATGGGAAGGTACTTTTTTAAGTGGTTCATGATAATCAAAATAATCGGAAAATTTAGTACCTTTTTCTTCTTTGCCTTCCTGTATTTTAGAATTAAAGGTAGCATTTCTCCATAAGTATTCCCGCAATTCATCTAATAATTTAGCATCTTCGGCAAAAAGCTCTACCAAAATATGCCTAGCACCTTCCAATGCTTTTTGTACGTTTTCAATTCCGAGTTCAGCATTAATATATTCAACAGCAACTTCTTCTGGTGCTAAAGTAGGGTCTTCAAGTAGTTTTAATGCTAATGGTTCTAAGCCAGCTTTTTTAGCTAGTTTAGCTTTGGAATTGCGTTTAGGTTTATAAGGTAAATACAGATCTTCCAAACGAGCTTTAGTATCTGCCTCATTAATTCTTGTTTCAAGTTCTGGGGTAAGTTTATCTTGTTCTCGAATGTTATCTAGAATCACCGTGCGGCGTTCATCTAACTCTCGCAAATAATATAAACGTTCTTCTAATTTACGCAATTGCGTGTCATCGAGTCCGTTGGTAGCTTCTTTGCGGTAACGAGCGATAAATGGTACTGTTGCACCGTCATTGAGTAACATAATTACTGTTTGGACTTGACTTTCTTTAATTCCAAGTTCCCCAGCAATTCGCTGAACAATGGTCTTCATATTTATATAACTTAACCTCTATAATATATTTAAGGTGGGTAACCCACGATAATGGTGAAAGTTCACCTGAATTAAAATTTCGTTCTACGATATGCTAGTATTATTAATGTAACCCCTGCTATAAGCATAGGAATTGTTAATATTTGTCCCATTGTCATCCAATCAAAAGCAATAAACCCTAAGCCATGGTCAGGTTCACGGACAAATTCTATTAAAAAACGGAATAATCCATAACAAACCAAAAATAAACCGGATACCGCCATTATTGGTCTGGGACGTTTAGAAAAAATCCATAAAATAATAAATAAAACTAAGCCTTCGAGAACAGCTTGATATAGTTGGGAAGGGTGACGTGGAATATTATCAACCTTAGAAAATACCATTCCCCATGGTACATCGGTATGACGTCCCCATAATTCTCCATTTATAAAGTTACCAATTCGGCCAGCTCCTAAACCAAATGGAATTAATGGTGCTATAAAATCAGTAACTTGAAAAAATGGTAGGTTAAGTTTACGAGCATACAGCCAGACGGCTACTAAAACTCCAACAAATCCGCCATGAAATGACATTCCACCTTGCCAAATTTTCAGCATGTTTAATGGTTCTTCTATATAATTGTCTAAATTATAAAATAAAATATAACCAAGCCTTCCACCTAATACAATTCCAACTGCGGAATAAAAAATTAAATCACTTAATTGTTCTGAAGTAAATATTTCATTGTGTTGTAAACGTTTGTTACCTAACCACCAAGCCATACTAAAACCAGCTAAATACATTATTCCATACCAATGTATTTTTAATGGTCCAATCTGTAGTAAAATAGGATCAATATCTGGATAAGTTAACATAATTATAAATTGTAGGTAGGAATATGTATATTTTTTAACAGCTTATTCACTGTAGGTAATTGTCGCCGACTAACTTCCAAAGTTTCGGGAGTATCTTTTAGTTTAATGTGAAAATGGCCATTTTTTTCTTTAACTAAAGTTTTAATCTGTTTGATAGAAATTAGAAAACGACGATGAATGCGTATAAAATAACCAGTAAATTCTTGTTCCAAATCTTTTAATGGTTCATTAATTAAAATTTCTCCACCCTGCCAACGTAACATAGTATAATTTTCTTGAGCCAAAAAATAGTAAATTTTGTTAACTTCAATTAAACTTTTTTTACCTTGCTTAAAATAGCTAATGTGAGTACGAGCAGTTGGAATAGTTGGTAGGAAATTATGAACTCGTCTGAGAGCTCGCTCTAAACGATCTTTACGAATTGGTTTAACTAGATAATCTAAAGCTTGATGATTAAATGCTTCCAAAGCATGTTCACTATAGGCGGTGGTAAAAATGATAATGGGACTAGGAGTTGTGGAAAGCAGCTGTTTTGCTATTTGCATACCATCTATTTCTGGCAAGTGAATATCTAGTAAAAGTACATCTGGCTTATATATTTGAAGAAATTTCAATGCTTCTTTACCATTATCAGCCTCTGCAATTACTTCAGCTATACCAATTTCATTAACCAAAGCACACAAACGTTTGCGTGCTAAAGGTTCATCATCAACTATGATTAATTTGATCATAAACTATTTAAAATCAATAATAATTGATGATTATAATACTATTATCTATTTTTGGCAAGGATAATGGTTCATAAAATTTTGAGATAAGAAACTAGGATAATGTTTATAATATATAAGCAGTTAGGTAAAATTGTAAAATTAACTGTTTGAATATGCTAAAGAAATATTCCCATGATTAATTTAAAAAATTGATTACTATTTTATGATGTCAATAAAATCCGCTTCTTTGAGTATCTTTATCCCTAAATTTCTAGCTTTCTTCAATTTACTACCAGCTTTTTCTCCTGCTACTAGATAATCAGTTTTTTTAGAAATATTACTACTTACTTTAGCTCCTAATTTTTGTAAATTAGCTTTAGCTTCATTACGAGTCATTTGCAGTAAAATACCTGTTAATACAAAAGTTTTTCCGGCTAACACTTGCTCATTTTTCAAGCTAGAAACCGGCCAATTTAATCCAGCAGTTCGTAATCTTTCAATTATTTCAATATTATTGGGTTGTTGGAAAAAATTAACAATATTTTTAGCAGCAACTGGACCAATACCCATTATTCCCTTTAATTTATTTTCAGTAGCATTCTTTAATTCATCTAAATTATTAAATTGATCAGCTAAAATATTAGCGGTGGATTCTCCAACTTCACGAATGCCAAGAGCATATAAAAAACGAGCAAAAGTAGTATTTTTGCTTTTTTCTATGGCAAACATAACATTATCTGCTGATTTATCTCCCATTCGTTCTAAACCAGCTAACTGCTTATGAGTTAAATAATAAATATCAGCCGGATTATTGATCAGATTATTGGTTACTAATTGTGCTATTAATTGTTTACCTAAACCATCTATATCCATCGCTTGCCTAGAAACAAAATGTTGTAAAGCCTGCTGACGTTGAGCTGGACATATTAAACCGCCTGTACAACGAGCTACTGCTTCTCCTCTAACTCGTATTACTTCAGAATCACAAGCAGGACATTTGTTTGGCAATATAAATGGCTTACTATCAGGAGAACGTTTTTCAACTAGTACTTTAACAACTTCTGGAATTACATCCCCAGCTCGACGTACTATGACCGTATCGTTAGCTCTAATATCTTTTCGATTAATTTCATCTTGATTATGCAAAGTAGCGTGGGAAACAGTTACTCCACCAACATTGACTGGTTCTAATTTAGCTACTGGAGTAATTGCACCAGTTCGGCCAACTTGTACTTTAATAGCTAATAACTTAGTTAAAGCTTCTTGAGCCAGAAATTTATGAGCAATCGCCCAACGTGGAGCTTTTGAAATAAAACCTAATATTTCTTGTTGCTCTATATTATTAACCTTGTAAACTACTCCATCAATTTCAAATGGCAAAGCATCACGTTGAGATAAAATTTGCCGATAATATTGCAAACATTCATTAATTCCAGTTAAAACTTGATTTTGTTTTGCAATTGGTAGCCCCCACTGTTGTAATTGCTGTAAAATTTCACTATGAGTATTTGGCAAATTAATTTCACTAACCGTACCAATTGCATAACTATAAAACATTAAGTGTCTAGTTGCAGTTATGTTAGCATCTAATTGACGTAAACTTCCGGCTGCTGCATTACGTGGATTAGCAAATAATTTTTCTCCTTTAACTTCCTGTTGCTTATTTAATTTAAGGAATCTAGCTTTAGGCATAAATACTTCACCTCTAACTTCGAGTATTGTTGGATATTTACCTCGCAAGCGTAGTGGAATATTTTTAATAGTTTTTACGTTTTGAGTAACATTTTCACCTTGGTATCCATTGCCACGAGTAGCTCCTGTTACTAGTATTCCATTTTCATAACGCAAACTTATAGCTAAACCATCTAACTTAGGTTCAGCAATATATTCTATAGCTTCTGTTGATAAATTTTCTTGTAAACGTTTTGCAAAATCATGAACTTCTTGTTCAGAAAAAGCATTGTTTAAAGACAACATTGGTATAGTATGGATAATTTCAGTAAATATACTCAATGGTTCTGCTCCAACCCGTTGAGTAGGAGAATCTATAGTTATTAATTCTGGATAGTTTGACTCCAATTCTTGTAATTCTCGCATTAAAATATCATATTTATCATCAGATATTTTTGGGTCGTCAAGTACATAATAATGATAGTTATGCTCATTAATAATAGTTCGTAACTGTTGGATTTTTTTAGAAATTTCCATCTGTTTTCCAATCTGTTAATTTTCTGTACACACTTGATTTACTTATTTTTAGTAAGTCGGCTACTATATTGCCTTCATAAATATTAATTGCTTTTTTAATAATTTTTTCCTCAACAAATGGTTTATCCGTTGGTTAGTTTTATGGATTGCCTGAGTGTATAATTCCTTATCAAGATTTAGAATTATTTTAATAAAATTCAAGAAAATAATAAAAAATATTCAACCCAAGTTATTTAATTAAATAGCCTCTTAAATATCACTTTAGATAAATATTTGAAATTATATAATTTAAATTTTCATAGATTATAGTTTTATATTTACATTAATTTATAACTAAGCTTACTAGTATTCATGAATTTAATAAAGATCAATCTTGTTCCATTTCCAGCTTAGAAGAGGTAAATTGAGAATCCTATACCTTGATAACTAAGAATCTACCACCAATAGACATTCTAACTAAATCTCAAAATATTCAACTTAATCTAAGGAATTTTAATGTCAAATCCTGATTTTACCCTGGTTCGCAAAGTCCATATTCCCAATTTAAACCTTGAAGTTGAAGAATATTTCCATTCTGCTACTGGAGCCAAACACCTACATTTGGCTGCTGATGACAGTAATAATGTATTTTTAGTAGCATTTTTAACTGTACCCCAAGATTCTACTGGAGTGGCTCATATTCTAGAACATACTAGCCTATGTGGTAGCAAAAAATATCCAGTTAGAGACCCATTTTTTTGGATGACACGGCGTTCTTTGAATACTTTTATGAATGCTTTTACTAGTAATGATTGGACGGCCTATCCATTTGCCAGTCAAAATACCAAAGACTTTGATAACCTGTTACAAGTATATCTGGATGCTACATTTTTTCCAAATTTGGATGAGCTAGATTTTGCTCAAGAAGGTCATCGAGTTGAATTTAGTACTCCTAATGATCCTAATTCTGAACTAGAATTTAAAGGAATTGTATTTAATGAAATGAAAGGAGCATTAAGTTCAGCAACTAATTTATTATGGTATGAATTATATTCTCATATTTTTCCAACTACTACTTATCATTATAATAGTGGTGGCGATCCGCAGGAAATAATAAACCTAACTCATGAACAACTAAAAACTTTCCACGCCAATCATTATCATCCGTCCAACGCAATTTTTATGACTTATGGTGATCGGCCAGCTATTGAACATCAGGAAAAATTTCAACAAAATGTATTACAATATTTTCAAAAAATGGAGTTAAACTTACAGATTCCAGATGAAAAACGTTACGAATCTCCACAACACGTAAAAACCTACTATCCAGTCGATAAAAGAGAAAATAAATTACGCAAAACCCATATCGTATTAGCATGGTTGTTGGGCAATACAAATGACATTCGGCATGTGATGAATGTTAATCTATTAGCTGGTATTTTGTTGGATAATAGTGCTTCACCATTACGTTATGCTTTGGAAACAACTGATTTAGGGACAGCTCCTTCTCCATTATGTGGATTTGATGATAGTATTCGGGAAGGTATCTTTATATGTGGTTTAGAAGGTTCTGATCCAGAAAAAGTTGATGAAGTAGAAGCATTAATTATGCAAGTGTTGAATAATGTCGTTGATAAACCAGTACCAGAAGAACAAATTGAATCAGTTCTGCATCAAATTGAATTAAGCCAACGAGAAATTACTGGTGATAGGTTTCCATATGGATTAAATTTGTTAGTAAGTTCACTGACTCCAATGTTGCATGGTGGAGATCCAATAGCAGTATTAGATATTGAACCAGCCTTAGCAACTCTACGAGAAGATTGTAAAAATCCTAACTTTATCTCTGATCTAATTAAAGAACTGTTGTTAGATAATGGACATAGAGTGCGATTAGTAATGATTCCAGATGGTGAATTAGCAGCCAAGCAACTTGCCGAAGAAAAAGCTAAATTAGTTGCTATAAAAGAAGCCTTGACTGAAGAGGATAAGACTAAAATCATTGAACAAACAACAGCTTTAGAAGCTCGTCAACATAAGAAAGAAGACCCAGAATTATTACCTAAAGTTGGTTTGGAAGATATAGCAGATGACCTAAAAATTCCAGTAGGAAATTCTAAGTCAATTAATGGTTTACCAACCACATGGTTTGATCGTGGCACTAATGGTATGGTATATCAAACTTTAGTGGTTGATTTACCAGATTTAGAACCAGAATTGATAGACGTGTTACCATTATTCTGTGATTGTATGACTGAGTTTGGTTGCGGAGAACAAGATTATCAAGCAATAGCTAAACGACAATCGGCGGTAACTGGCGGAATTTACGCTCGATCTTCTTTGCGAGGTAGTATAAATGATGCTCAAAAAATACGTGGACTGTTTACTTTATCAGCAAAAGCATTAGTCCGTAATCAAGCCAAACAAGCGGAATTGTTACGAGATACTTGGGAGCAAGTTAAATTTGATGAGTTATCTCGTTTGCGGGAATTAATTTCTCAAATAAGAGCCGCTAGCGATAGTAGTGTTACTGCAAGAGGTCATAATTTAGCAATGTCAGCTTGTAGTAGTGGTATAAGTCCAGCTGGAGAGTTTAGTCATCGTTGGCATGGTTTACTTGGCTTACAAAATCTTAGAAAGTTAGATGACAGCTTGGATGATGAAAATAATCTAGCTGATTTAGCTACTAAAATGGCAAAAATTCATAGCAAATTATTAAAGGCACCTAGGCAATTATTAGTAGTCAGTGAACTAGAACATCAAGCTGTTATTGCTGAAGACTTTGCTAAATTAAGTTGGGAAAGCAACCCACAGCCAGTTGAGTTATTTAAACCACAAGCAAGCAATAAAAGGATTAAACAAGTTTGGACTACTAATGCCCAGGTAAATTTCTGTGCTAAAGCTTATACAGCAGTTCCTATTGGCCATGCTGATGCTCCAGCTTTGGTAGTATTGGCCAACTTTTTACGCAATGGTTATCTGCATCGAGTTTTGCGTGAACAAGGTGGTGCGTATGGTGGTGGAGCAGATTATAATGGTGATATTGGAGCTTTCCGGTTTTATTCATATCGTGATCCTAGAATCATTGAAACTATGGAAGATTTTGATAATTCTTTGGAATGGTTACAAAAAAATGATCATGAAGCTCGTACTTTGGGCAGAAGCAGAAACAGATATCAGGGAGGCTGCAGCATGGTACGAGAAACAACGTAAGGGACTT
>DRQV01000010.1 GCA_011371325.1 Thioploca sp. | reverse complement strand
TTGACTCGTACTTTTAATAGTTTCTTAGAAAAAGAAGGATTTTTAAAAAAGGCTAAAGTTGCTACTTCAGGTGATGATGTACGTGAGGGACTGACTGCAGTTTTATCAGTAAAAATGCAAGACCCAAAATTTTCTTCACAGGATAAGCGTAAGTTAGTATCAAGTGAAGTTAAGTCAGTGGTAGAAGGTACATTTGGTAAAAAATTGGAGGAGTTTTTATTAGAAAATCCAACTGATGCAAAAAATATTGCTAGTAAGATTATAGATGCGGCTAGAGCTAGAGAGGCAGCTCGTAAAGCTAGAGAAATGACTCGTCGTAAGACATCCTTAGATATTGCTGGTTTACCCGGTAAATTGGCTGATTGTCAAGAAAAAGACCCAGCTTTATCTGAGTTATTCTTGGTTGAAGGAGATTCGGCTGGTGGGAGTGCCAAACAAGGTCGTAATCGAAAATATCAAGCAATTCTACCACTTAAAGGGAAAATTTTAAACGTAGAAAGAGCTAGATTTGACCGTATGTTAGCCTCGGCAGAAGTTGGTACTTTAATAACTGCGTTAGGTTGTGGAATTGGTAGCGAAGAATATAACCCGGATAAACTTAGGTATCACAGAATTATAATTGCTACAGATGCTGATGTTGACGGTAGCCATATCAGAACTTTACTATTAACTTTTTTCTATCGGCAAATGCCTGAATTAGTAGAAAGAGGTCATGTTTATATTGCTCAACCACCTTTATATAAACTTTCTAAAGGCAAACAAGAACAATATATTAAAGATGATGTTGCTCTCAATAATTATCTAATGGTATTAGCTTTACAAAATGCCAAATTATTTGTAAATTCAGCAGCTCCAGCGTTACAGGATGAAGCATTAGAAAAAATATTTCAGCACTATTTTAAAGTAATGACAATCATTAAACGAATTTCTCGGCAGATTTTACCAGCTGCTGTATTAGAGACTATGATTGATCTACCAGCTCTTGATGAATTAAATGATCCAACCAAAGTTCAACAATGGTTTGATAATTTATTGATTGCTTTAGAATCTAAAACATATAATTATAAGATTAAACTACAAATCTTTTTGGATGATTTTGTTGCTAATATTGTATTAATTGCTCATGGGGTTGAACATACTTATGTAATCCGAAAAAATTTTTTTAATTCTACCGAATATAAAGCATTAATAACTTTAGGCAAAGAATTAACTGGTTTATTAGAAGAAGGTGCTTATGTACAACGTGGGGAAAAGAAACAGTTAGTAAGCAATTTTAAGGAAGTGACAGAATGGCTATTGACAGAAGGTCAGCGTGGTCTAAATATTCAACGTTATAAAGGACTTGGAGAGATGAATCCAGAACAGTTGTGGGAAACTACTATGAATATAGAAAGCCGTAGTCTGCTACAAGTTAAAGTTGGAGATATGGTTGCTAGTGATGAAATTTTTACTACACTTATGGGTGAACATGTAGAGCCTAGACGTAAATTTATCGAAGAAAATGCTTTATCAGTAGCTAACTTAGATGCCTAGACTATAAGCCCAATTAATCTATTAAATAGAAATATTGGGCTAAACTGAAATTAAATTTCCATTAATTCATTTTCTTTATCAGCCAAAATTTTATCAATATTACTAATATTTTCATTGGTTAATTTTTGAATATTCTCTTCAGCATTATGTTCATCATCTTTAGAAATATCACCATCTTTCATTAAAGCTTTCAGATCATGATTTGCATCCCGACGAATATTACGCACTGCAACTTTAGCATTTTCGGCTTCATGCCTGACTACCTTTACCAAATCACGTCTTCGTTCCTCAGTCATAGGTGGCAATGGAACTCGCAAAATTGTACCAATATTAGTAGGGTTAAGCCCTAAATCAGAATTACGAATACTCTTTTCAACTGTGCTCATCATGGCTTTTTCAAACGGCACAACTCCCAAAGTACGAGTATCTATCACACTCACATTGGCAACTTGAGTAATTGGCACATCAGAACCATAATATGGAACCATAACATGTTCAAGTAAGCTAGTATGAGCTCGTCCAGTACGAATTTTTATATATTCTGCTTTCAAGGTAGCGACGCTTTTTTGCATTCGTTCTTTAGCATCGGAATTAACCATATCAATCATTTCATTCATTATAATTTTCCGTATGAATTAATGTACCAATATCTTGGCCAGTGATAACATCAACTAATGCATTCGGTTGTTCCATATCTAGCACTCGAAGTGGTAAATTATTATCCCGACTGATCACAATAGCAGTGGTATCCATAACACCTAAGCCTAATTCCACCACTTTGTTATAGCTCAAACGAGTGAAACGTTCTGCCGTTGGATCAAGCTTTGGATCAGAGGCATAAACACCATTAACTTTAGTGGCTTTAATCATTAAATCTGCTCCAATTTCAACCGCACGTAAACTAGCAGCAGAATCAGTTGTAAAAAATGGATTACCAGTACCAGCCACAAAAATAACTACTCGGCCAGCCTCTAAATGTCTAATTGCATTTCGTTGATTATAAGATTCACAAATAGTTTCAATTTGAAAAGCTGACATAACTCGAGCTTCTATGGCTATTTTTTGTAACGCATCCTGTACAGCTAAACCATTCATTACTGTTGCCAACATACCAATTTGATCAGCTGAAACTCTAGCAACACCACCAGAAGTTAAATTCATGCCACGGAAAATATTTCCCCCACCGATAACTAAACCCAATTGTACCCCAAGTTTAACAATTGCTTGAATTTTTTGGACTAAATGAGTTAAACCTTGTGCTTCGATTCCAAATTGAGTTCCACCCAATAAGGCTTCACCACTTAATTTTAGTAATACACGTTGATAAATCGGGAAATTAGGCATTTATTTTTGTACTTGTTGCATGACTTCATCAACGAAATTATCAGTTTTCTTTTCAATACCTTCTCCAACTTCAAATCGCTCAAAACTTACTATTGTGGCATTAGTCTCTTTTAGTAACTTTTCGATGGTTTTGTCAGTATCTTTAATAAATGGTTGACCAAGCAAAGTAACTTCACGCAAGAATTTATTTAATTTACCTGCAACCATTTTCTCAATTATACTGGCTGGTTTACCAGAATCATTGGCTTGAGCAAGATAAATATCTTTTTCTTTAGCAATTATATCTGCTGGAACTTGCTCTGGAGAAATACATAATGGGCGACTAGCAGCAATATGCATTGCAATATCTTTGGCTAAATCGGAATTACCACCTTGTATGTTGGTTAATACACCAATTTTAATTCCATGCAAATATGCTCCAACATTATTGCCAGATTTATTTACTATAGCAAATCGACGTACATTAATATTTTCGCCAATTTTAGCAATCAAATCTTGGCGAGATTTTTCGACAGTTTTTTCACTACCATGTAAATTCACAGTCAACAGTGCTTCCAAATCAGTTGGTTTTGCAGTTAATACAGTAGTGGCCACTGCATTACAAAAATCTTTGAAATCATCACTTTTAGATACAAAATCTGTTTCAGAGTTAATTTCAACCATTATAGCATTATCGTCATCTTGTTGAATTACAACCGCACCTTCAGCTGCAATTCTTCCCGCTTTTTTATCCGCTTTAGCCTGTCCAGATTTACGCATTGCCTCAATAGCAGCTTCAATATCACCATTATTTTCAGTCAATGACTTTTTACATTCCATCATACCAGCACCGGTACGTTCACGTAGTTCTTTAACCAATGCTGCAGAAATCTTCATTTTTATAAAACCTCGTTGTAATTTAGTAGAGGATAACCTCTGAATGTTCGATAGATAAACTTCACCTATTGTTATAGTTTCGAGAATATTCCCGAAACTAAATTAAAAATTATTCTTCTTTTGCAGTAACTGCTTTCTCAGCTGGTTCAGATTCTTCTATAAAGTCTTCTTCTATCGACTGTAAACTAGATTGTTTACTATCAATAATTGCATCAGCAACACCATTAACATATAAGTTAATAGAACGGATAGCATCATCATTACCAGGAATAACATAATCGATATGAATAGGACTATTGTTAGAATCAACCACTCCTACAATTGGAATGTTCAATTTAACTGCCTCTTTAACTGCATTTTTTTCATGACCTACATCAACGATAAACAGTGCATCTGGCAGACCATTCATATCTTTAATTCCGCCCAAGCTACGTTCTAATTTTTCTAATTCACGAGTTAAAGACAAGGCTTCTTTTTTAATTACTCTATTTAAAGTGCCATCTTGACTAATAATTTCTAAATCTTTTAATCGTTTAATGGAAGCTTTAACTGTTTTATAATTAGTCAACATACCACCTAACCAACGCCGGTTTACATATGGCATACCACAACGAATCGCAGCCTCTTTCACAATTGTTTGAGAAGCACGTTTAGTCCCTACGAATAAGATTTTACCTTTTTTAACAGCTAACTTACCTAAAAAATTAGCAGCATCATTGAACATTGGTAAAGTATGCTCAAGATTAATAATATGAATCTTATTCCGAACTCCAAAAAGATATGGAGCCATCTGTGGATTCCAGTAGCGAGCTTGGTGCCCAAAATGTACACCAGCCTCTAACATCTGGCGCATAGTTATTTTTGTCATAGACTTCCTATTGGGTTAGACCTCCACACACCCCATAAACTGACTCTTCATAGAGCACCCAATTTATGTGACGGCATGTGTGTGATATGATATTAAAATTATATATTCTACCTCAAAATTGAAAAAATTGATATTAAAAAATGGCAATATTTATAAAAACTAAGGAAGAAATTGAAAAAATGCGGATTGCCGGGCAATTGGCAAAAGAAACTTTAGATATGATAACTCCTTATGTTAAGGCTGGTATATCAACTAACGAATTGGATGAGATATGTCATGATTATACTGTTAATGTGCAAAAAGCAATCCCAGCTCCTTTGAATTATAGGGGATTTCCTAAATCAATTTGTACTTCTGTAAATCATCAAGTTTGTCATGGTATTCCCAGTGATAAAAAATTAAAAAATGGAGATATCGTTAATATTGATATAACTACTATTAAAAATGAATATCATGGTGATACCAGCCGTATGTTTATAATTGGTAATCCAAGTATTAAGGCTAAACGGTTAGTAAAAATTACTTATGAATGTTTATGGATTGGAATTAATGCTGTGCGACCAGGTGCTTATTTAAATAGAGATGTTGGAGCTGCCATTCAAAATTATGCTGAATCAAAAAATTGTTCAGTAGTTCAAGAATACTGTGGGCATGGAATAGGGAGAAGCTTTCACGAAGACCCACAGGTTTTACATTATTTCAGTCCACAAGCAAAAGATATATTGTTACAACCTGGTATGGTTTTTACTATTGAACCAATGATTAACGCTGGTAAACGAGAGATTAAAATCTTACCAGATAAATGGACGGTAGTCACTAAAGATCATAGTTTATCTGCCCAATGGGAACATACTATTTTAGTTACCGAAACTGGAGTTGAGGTATTAACATTGGCTGATAATGAATAACTTAAATATTACCAATTTTTAAAAAATATTGGATTATATTAAAGTTTTGACTATATGGCATTTTAAACTAAGGACTTTAAATTATTGATTATATAAGTGAATTAAATAGTTTAGGTGATAGAAAAATACCTTTTTTATTTATTATTGATTTTGAATTAAATAATTTTTATATAGCTCCATTAACAACATTAGAACCTAATATACTATTTTCTATAGATGAATTTTCTAACTTTAAATATAATTATCAAACTAGCGGTTCAATAATTAAAAAAATACCAATTAGTTTTGCAAAATACCAATCAGCTTTTGAACAAGTAATTCAAGAGATAAGAAAAGGCAATACATATATGCTTAATTTAACTTTTCCAACTTTAATAAAAACTAATTTATCATTGGCAGAAATTTTTTTAAGTAGTAAAGCTCAATTCAAATTATATTTTAAAGATAAATTTACAGTTTTTTCTCCAGAACGTTTTATCAAAATTGAAAATAATATAATTAAAACATATCCAATGAAGGGGACGATTGATGCTTTAATTCCAAATGCTAAACAAAAAATTTTAGCTAATGAAAAAGAACAAGCAGAACATAATATGGTAGTGGATTTACTCAGAAATGACTTATCTATTGTGGCAAACAAAGTTCAGGTTGATAAATTTAGGTATGTAAATAAAATAATTGCTGGTTCTAAAACATTATTACAAGTTAGTTCTGAAATCAGTGGAATTTTAGAATTTAATTGGCAATCTAAAGTCGGTGACATTTTATCATCTTTATTACCAGCAGGTTCAATTTCTGGAACTCCCAAAAGGACGACAATTAAAATTATAAAAACAGTTGAAGGTTATCAGCGAGGTTTTTTTACTGGTGTTTTCGGGTATTTTGATGGTAATAAATTAGATAGTGCAATAATGATTCGTTTTATCGAGAAAATAAATGGTCAATTATTTTATAAAAGTGGTGGTGGGATTACGATAGATAGTGACTTAGAAACTGAATATCAAGAGATGTTAGATAAAGTCTACCTTCCAATTTAAATTTCTAAGCCATAAAAATTTATTTAGAATATAAATCCTCTATCACCACTGGTTCTATAGTTACCCATTGTTCATTTTGATATTGTTGAAAAAAACAATTATAGCGACCAGTGTGACAAGCAACACCTATTTGCTCAACCAGCAATAATATTACATCATTATCACAATCTAGCCGAATATCTTTAACATATTGAATTTGTCCAGATTCTTCACCTTTAAACCATAATTTATTTCTGGAACGAGACCAATAAACAGCCCGTTGTTGTTGCACTGTTAATTGCAATGCTTCCCGATTCATCCAAGCTAACATTAAAACTTTCTTAGTTTCAATATCTTGAGCAATAGTTGGAACTAAACCTTGTTCGTTCCAAGTAATTTTATCTAACCAATTTATTTGCATTTTAATAAGAATTATAATTTTTTAGGATTTTGCGAGTTTCCCTTGATTCTAATTGAGCATTCATATTCCGTAATCTATTGGCCATTATTTGCATGACTTCAAGAGCAAAATTAGGAGTATGCTGAATTAAGAAAGTAAAATGACGACGACTAATTGGAACTACTTTACAATCAGTTTTAGGAATAGCAGTAGCACTGCGAGGGCTAGTATCTATTAATGCCATTTCTCCTAAAATATCTCCCGCTTTCACTGTATCAATAACTTTGCCGGCGACCAATACATTTACTTCACCTTCTATAATTGCATACATAACTTTACCTAAGTCTCCTTCTTGAAAAATTACTTGGCCAGCTGAGAATGACACAAAATCTTGTGAATTTGAAAAAAGATTTTTAGTTGCCGTAGTCATTATATTACTCGCATGGAAAAATCTATTGCTTGGATATTTTTAGTTATTGCTCCAATGGAAATAAAATCTACTCCAGTTTTAGCAATTGCATGAATATTTTCCAATGTAATACCACCTGATGCTTCTAATTCAACTTGTTTTTGTACCATATTTACAGCTTGATATAATTTTTCTAGTTCAAAATTATCTAATAACAAACGTTCTGCTTTTACTTCCAAAGCTTCTTCAACTTGTTCTAAAGTTTCTACTTCCACTTCTATCGGTAAATCTGGAATATAATTGCGGGCTGCTATAACTGCTTGGGTAATAGAACCAGCAGCTGCTATATGATTTTCTTTTAATAAAAAGCTATCGTATAATCCCATTCTATGGTTAGTGCCACCACCACAATGTACAGCGTATTTTTGAGCTCTACGTAAGCTAGGTATTGTTTTACGTGTATCTAAAATTCTAGTATTGGTATCTGCAATTGCGTCAACGTAAAGCTTAGTTTGTGTTGCAGTAGCTGATAATAGTTGTAAAAAATTTATTGCTGTACGTTCTCCTGTAAGTAAGGTTTGGGCTGTTCCGGTAATTTTACATAAGCATTGGTCTGGTTTTATATCATCACTATCCTTAACTAACCATTCGATTTTAACTTTTTTATCTAGTTGCCTAAAAGTTGCTTCAAACCATGCAATACCACATAAAATTGCTGGTTCACGACTAATAAGTTGAGTGGTAATGATTTCTTTAGCCAACAGTTCAACATTAATATCACCACTACCAATATCTTCTGCTAAAGCATTTTGTACATTTGTTGCAAGGTCTATGAAGAAATTATCCATTGTTAATTAATAATTAATATGTTGATAGATTAAAGATATTTACCTAAAATAAAACATTTTAAATCCATAACCAATTATCCTTCTATTTCTAAAATTTTTTTAGAAAACAGAATTCCATTAAAGATAGCATTTTTACTCTTCTAAGCTCGTGTACTTGTTTCCCGTACTGCAACTAATTCAAGTTAATGGTAGTAAATCTCGATCTATTTCATGCCTTTATTAAATTTATATCACATCTTCATAAGATAATTACAATACCATTTTCACTAATTCATGCCGAGTCAATTCCATATATAACGCATCTAATTGAACTCGACTTTGTGCAACGAAATTAATAGTTACTGATATATATTTCCCACTATTTGAATGCCGGGATTTTACTGTGTTTAAAGAACCAGCATGGCGTTGAACAATTTCTACCATCATAGTTTCAAAATTAGACTTTGCAATTCCCATAATTTTAATCGGAAATTCACAAGGAAAATTAAATAACTCTTCAGAATCAGTCATTAAAAAATAATTGTTGTTTGTAATTTTGATATATTTCCCAAACTTGAGACCAAACTACGCCTGGTTTTCCAGTTCCAATTTTCCTACCATCCAATTCAATTATAGGTATAATCTCTTTAGTAGAACTAGTTATCCAAATTTCAGTTGCAATCTCAAGTTGTGCCACTGGAATATCTGCTTCTTTACAAGGCAATTTAGCAGCTTGCATAGCTTCAAGAATTAAATCACGAGTAACTCCTGGCAAAATGAATTTACTTTTAGGAGGAGTAATGGCAACATTATCAACAATAACAAATATATTACTAGCTGCTCCCTCCATCACATAACCATCTCGGATTAAAATTGCTTCGGTAGCTCCAATTTCTACCGCTTGGTTGCGTAATAAAATATTTGCTAATAAAGCTATTGATTTAATATCACAATTTTGCCAACGAGTATCATTACAAGTGATAGCTTTCATTCCATTAGTAGGAGGTGATGATTTTAATTCTTCGCTCATCACAAATACAGTTGGAATAACCTGCTCAGGGAAATTATGATTTCGCTTTGCTGGCCCACGAGTTATTTGTAGATAAACAGATTGATTAGTACCAGAGTTTTTAGCGATCAGTGTTTCCAGTATTTCAATCCATTGTGCTTCAGTTAACGGATTTGATAGTTTAATACTATTTAAACTATTTTCTAAACGCTGCAAATGTTCTGTTAGTCTAAATAGTTTCCCATCATATGCAGGTATTACTTCATACACACCATCAGCAAAAATAAAGCCACGATCTAACACAGATATTTTAGCTTTTTCTAAGGGTAAAAACTTACCATTTAAGTAAACGATCATAGTTGTTAAAGTAAACGATATTAAAAAATATATAAACCATTATAATTACAAATGTAACAAAGTTTCAATTCAGTTAAACAATTTAATAACACAACGAGTGCATTTTATACAAAATGTGAGCAAATACTATAAATTATATATTATCTCTCATGATAAGTACATGAACCAGAATAAACTATCATAATGTCTTTCAACTCTTGTAATAAAACTATTTTTTGCTTAATAGTTAAATGCTCTATAATATCAATTATTTGTTCATGTTCAATCTGATAAATTATTTGATTTACTACTTGGCAGCCTTGATTACAAATATTTTCTAAACATGAATCAATTTGTTCATCATTAGTTAACATGATTTTTAGATTCTATAAAATTATGGAGAAATTAATTATATAGAAGGTATTATGAATGGAATATCGGAGGAAGTTTAGATAAATACTAATTAACTTAAGAACTAAAGTCAGCGATTTAGCCAACTTTAGCTCAATATCTTATGCTATCGCTGCTTTGGCTTTTTCGGCCAAAACTGCAAACGCATCTTTATTATATACTGCTAATTCTGCTAACATCTTACGGTCAACTTCAATCTCAGCTTTATTTAAGCCATTGATAAAAAGACTATAGGATAAGCCACATTCACGAGCTGCGGCATTAATTCTAACTATCCATAGCTGTCTAAACTGACGTTTCCGTTGTTTACGATCTCGATAGGCATACTGACCGGCTTTAATAACCGCTTGTTTAGCAACCCGATATATATTACGTCTGGCTCCACGATAACCTTTAGCTTGGTCTAGAATTTTTTTATGTCTAGCATGTGCAGTCACACCACGTTTTATTCTTGGCATAATATCCTCACGTATATGGTAATAAGCGTTTAATCATAGTCACATCCGCCTTATCTAACATAAGTGGGGAACGTAAATGACGTTTCCGTTTAGTACTTTTTTTGGTGAGAATATGACGACGGTGGCTTTGGCCACGTTTAATACCACCAGCAGAAGCACGAAAACGTTTTGCTGCTCCTCGGTTACTCTTTATTTTAGGCATGATTTAGCTCGCATTGTTTTAATTCTCAATTATAAAAACATAGACTTCCAAAATGTTTTTAACTTCAATTAAGCATTACATTAATTTAACTTATTTTTTCTTAATAGGGGCAATTGTCATTACCATTTGTCGACCTTCCATTTTAGGATGTTGTTCAACACTCCCAAATTCCAATAGGTCAGTTTCCACACGTTTTAGTAAGTCACGACCTATATCTTGATGGGCTATTTCTCGACCTCTAAACCGTAAGGTAACCTTGGCTTTATCCCCTTCTTCTAGGAAACGCATCAGGTTGCGTAGTTTTACCTGATAATCTCCAACATCCGTATTTGGACGAAATTTAACTTCCTTGATTTGAACTTGCTTTTGCTTCTTCTTGGCTTTATTCCGTTTTTTATTTTCTTCAAACAGATATTTACCATAATCCATTACCCTACAAACTGGCGGTTTGGTATGTGGTACAATTTCTACCAAGTCCAATGTAGCTTCTGAAGCTTTTTTTTGTGCTTCTTCAAGAGAAACTATGCCAATTTGTTTACCATCGACATCTATGAGACGCACTTCAGTTGCCGTAATTGCCTTATTCAGACGGGTACGTTTAATTTAAATTTCCTCCTAAATATGATTAATTATATTAGCATTCAATTGCTCAATGAAGGTTTCTAACGACATACTGCCTTTGTTTT
>DRQV01000009.1 GCA_011371325.1 Thioploca sp. | reverse complement strand
TTTCTGTTATTCCCATAATCTTTACATTATTTTCATCTCTATTCATACTAGTGAATGCCAATACCGGTATACTGAGCTTTACTTCCTGTGTTAACCATCGTAAAAATCCTATACCATCTAGTACTGGCATCATCATATCTAAAATGATCAAGTCTGGCGTTAGATTTTTTAATTTTTCTTGAGCATCTTGTCCATTAACCGCTTGAAACATTTCATAACCAGCAGATCGAATATAGATGCTTACTAATATTCGCAGCTCATCATCATCATCAATCATTAATATTTTTTTCTTCATTTAAATAAAAACCCTTAAACATAATTCAAAACTAGTCCCAATACCTACTTGACTTTCCGCAGTTAAAGTACCACCCCAGATTTTTACTATATTTATAGCTCTACGAACATCATGAAATTGTTCGGCTATTTCTAATTCTTTAGTAGCTAAATATTGTTGAAGACGCTCATTAGGAATACCAAAACCAGTATTTTTAAAAGTATAAATTACCCAATGTTCACGTTCTATCATATCTATCACAATATCAGTTTCTGGTACTGCATCTTTGAGTAATAAAGCAAATATGCTACCAACTACCCAATATAACTCAGTTCGAGAGGCAAATATTAAACTTACTAAGTCAGGTAAATTAGCAACTAATCTTATTTGACATTTAACTGCCTCCAAAGAAACATTCTCCATTGCATCTAAAATTGATTCTTTAGCATCTATTGGATAAGTAATAATATTAGTGGGGTTATCATCTATTTGAATATTAAGCTGTTGTTCTACTTGAGTTAATATTTTTATATGACTGTTAATTTTATTTTGTAAAATACTCGCAGCTGTATATCTTTCTTCCTCATTAGTCTGTTGGCTAATTAATAATTGGCTAGCAGTTAAAATTGATTGCATATCATTGCGAAACTGAAAAATTAACCGTTCAGCAATTTGTTCTTTTAACGTACTTTGTAATTTTATTTTAGTAACATCAATTAATTGGCATAGAATACCTTGCTGCATATCTAATTCTAATTTATTGTCAAAATAAGAAAAAACTTGTATATCTAAAATAAAATAACGCTCTACAACTCCTGATAATTTAATTTGCTGATTAATTTTAGTTGAATGTAAAAACATGTCACAAAAGTTTTGTTTTGCTATATCAATACTAGTTTTACTTACTGTAACAAAAAATTCCATTGCTGGCATAGTTTGTGGTTTTAAACCAAAAATTTGAGCTAATGCACGCATACTTTGGTTCACTTGTACAGCCATCCCAAACATATCATATAAGATAGTAGCAGTTTCTGAGTAGTCCATGATATTTTCTAACATAGACAACCTTGGTTCTAAAGAATGTTTGCTAATTTCTACTTGTTTATGTTTTAAAAGTTGTTGACGATAATATAACGTTTCACCGATTTGATTGGTAAAATGTCGGGCTGTTGGAATAAAATTATCATTTAGTTGCGTTATGCTTAATAATAGAATACCTTGTAACTCATCTTTAAAGAATAGCGGGATTAATAACTGCTCTTCTAAAGAGGCTATTGGTTTTAAAAATTTAAAATTAACTATATCTTGTACTGAATTTTGCTGATAAAACTGCTCATTAATATCATCTAAATTACAATTTAATGTGGCAATTTCTTCAACATGGTTCAAACCAAGCTTGCAATCTAATATGATCAGGCGTTCTATTCCTAATATATCATGTAATGTAGCAACTACTTGTGACCAATAGCTATCAGTAATGAATTGTTCTAAATTAATTCGATCTGCAAATGTTGTGTTCATATCTATTGATTAAACTAAAGAATCAGATTTTTTAGATAAAATTATTGTAATTACTTCAAACTTAAATGTTTGCAAACATAAGCTTTTAACTGAAAAAGAGTATAAATATAGGTTGTAATGAGGAATTAATTGCATTATGGTAAATTATACTTATCCAATGTAATTTGTAAATTTATTATATCCAATATTTAGTAATTAGTCATGATAAGTTTTAAGTTATTATCTATATGGTTTTGTTGTTTTAGGAAAGATGTCTAGTGGTCAAAATTCCTGAAAGCAATTGATATACTTTTAAATAATTTAAAGAGATGATTTATGTTTAACAATATAGGAATTATTGCTAAAAAGGATAATCAACAAGTTAATGAATGCTTACAACTTCTAGTCAATTTTTTATTAAAACGTCAGATCAATATATTAATAGATGCTTCCAGTTCTGTATATAATATTAAATTAAATACAGTGGTTGAAACTGCAAAATTAGGTAAGTCTTGTGATTTAGTTATAGTGATCGGTGGTGATGGAACATTATTACAAGCAGCTCGTTCATTAGCTAAATACCATGTATATTTATTAGGCATTAATTTAGGCAGACTAGGTTTTTTAACTGATTTATCCCCGTTGGAAATTGATAAACATTTAGGCCAAATTTTAGATGGAAAATATATAGAAGAAAAACGTTTTTTAATTAAAGCTAGAGTATATCGAGACGATCTGCTATTATCTAGTTGTAATGCTTTAAATGATATAGTTATCCATCGCTGTGATATACCACATATGCTATCCTTTGAAACTAAAATTGAAGGCCATTTTGTCAATCGCCAACGAGCTGATGGATTGATAATTTCTACTCCAACTGGTTCAACTGCTTATGCTTTATCAGCTGGAGGTCCAATTATCCATCCGGCTTTAAATGCCTTAGTTTTAGTAACTATTTGTCCTCATACTTTAAGCAATCGACCATTAGTTATTGATGGTGATAGCAATCTACAAGTGACTATTTGTAACGAAAAAACAGGCCATGCCCAATTAAGTGGTGATGGAATATTTCGGCAAAAATTAGTATCCGGTGATAGTATTTTAATTGCAAAACACCAACATATTACTTTACTCCATCCTAAAACTCATGAACATTATGCAACTTTAAGAGCAAAATTGGCTTGGGGTTAATTCCGTAATATTTTGTCACTCAAGGCATCTCTAATTTCGCTAGGACGTTGCCGATCACCAACTTTACCTGGCAAAATATAAACAATTTCCTTAGCAAATTTATCTTTTATTTCTAGTGCTGTAGTAGCTGGTGGCATTTTACTGATATTAGCACTAGTGGAAACCAGGGCTTTCCCCCATTGTCTGCATAAATCAACAACTTGAGGATGTGCTGTCACTCGAACTGCTAATTTATCTGAATCGCCTCGCAAATAACGAGATACTTTAATTTTAGCTGGTAATAACCAAGTTATAGCACCAGGCCAACTTGCGAATAGCTTAGTTTTTAATTCACAAGTCAATGGTTGTAAAAATGGTTCTAATTGAGTGAAATCAGCAGCAATTAAAATTAAACCTTTTTCCCAAGGTCGTTGTTTTAAATCTAATAATTTTTTTAATGCCATTTCATTATAAGGATCGCAACCAAACCCATATACGGCTTCTGTTGGATAAGCAATAATTTTCCCATGTTGCAGATATTGTACTGCTTGTTTGATATTGTTATCCCACATATTTTACCTAAATATATTTATATATTAGCTATTTACCCTCTAATTCCACGTCGAATATAAGTATTTTGACTACGTATTAGAGAGTTTTGTAATAATTTAGCCGGTTGATAGTTTTCAAATGGAGCAATTTGTTGATAAGCCTCAAAAATCCATTCACCATTATTTTGTTTAGCCAACCAGATTGCTTGCAAAGTTTTAATAATTTCAATTGGTAATTTACTATCTGCTATAGTTTTATAAATAGGTGCTTGATTAATTTCTACTGTTTTAAATCCACCTATAAATGTTTTACCTTTGCTATCATGTATTTGAATACGATATGATGAGTTTGCTTCAAATGCAATGTTATCCATTTTAACTGCTGTAATAGGACTATTTTTACTACTTATGGGATTAAATCGTTTTTGAATTTCTACTGTATATGGTGGTTGACCACCTTGCCATTGTAAATATAAATCTCGATCTTGAGCAATCAAAACAACTGGTTCAGCTGTATTATTCAATAATGGCATATTTATATCTTGTGAAATTTCCGATATGAGAGGTACATTGGTAAATTGTTGCCAATCATTAAAACGTTGTTTCATCCACAGCCATAATTCAGTTACTTTAGTAGCTTGAGTAATTTTAAAAGGAGAATTTTGTTGATTAATCTGGACTGGTTGCTCTTTACCATTTAAATATATTTCAATGGAATCTTGAGCATTATTAATAGAAATGATATCGCCAACTTGTAAAATTGAAAAAACTGTTGGTACTATCGTTTCATTACCTCGTTTAATAGTGTAACTATCTGAATTGCCATTAAAATTATTAATCCAACCAGCATCAACAGCCAGCAAGTTAATATTCCATAAAGATAATATTATTCCTAAAAAAATATTTTTAATAATTTCATTCATTAAATACCTACCTTGTTTAAATATTAATGTAATTTTCTAAATATAGCATATTTTTACATTTTGAACAATTTTCTAATTTTATACTATAATTGAGTAACTCTTATATATTATACAAACTCAAATTTTATGTAAGACCAATAATGAACTACATGATTAATAAATTTATTGAAAATTAGTTAAATCTCTGAAACAATGCTATAAAAGGATTTGGATAATTTTTTATTTCAACATTTTAAATTATAATTTTCCAATTTTAATGAGGATTAATTGTATGAAACGCCTTCAGGCATGTATTATTTCGACAACCTTGGGATTGACATTAAGTTTTGCTGTTATTTCAACCCAAGCAGAACCTATAGGACCATTACCTCAGCTTAAGATTGATCAAGCTAAAGCTGAATTGGGTAAACGATTATTTTTTGACCCAAGATTATCTGGCGATGCAATAATTTCATGTGCCACTTGTCATCAACCGGAAAATGGTTTTAGTTATAATCAGCCTTTGTCATTGGGTTATCCTGGCAACGGTCATTTCCGTAATGTTCCAACTGTTATCAATACTGTTTATAAAAAAGTTTGGATGCACGATGGGCGAATTGGTACTAATTTAAATGATGTGACTCGTGAAATGCTTACAGAAGATTATATCATGAATATGGACATGCGAATTATGCAAGAACGTATTAAACAAGATCCGATATATATAAAAATGTTTGCAGATGCTGGTTATGGTGAGCCTTCTAATGGTAAAGTACGGAAAGCTATTCCAGAATACTTAAAAACTTTGACTTCTCAAAATTCTCCGTTTGATAATAAAAAAATGTCAGAAGATGCTAACCAAGGTTTGGAATTGTTTAAAGGTAAAGCTAATTGTATTGCTTGCCATTACGGACCATTATTTTCTGATGGTAAATCTCATAATACCGGAGTGCCAGAAAATTTAGATATATTTCTTAATCCTATGAATCATCAAGCCTTTATTGCTTATAATATGTTCATGGGTAATGAAAATTATATGAGTTTAAAACGTGATCCAGGTACTCATGTGCAAACTCATAAGGTTGATGGCAGCGATATGGGCAAATTTATGACTCCATCATTGCGGGAACTAAAATACACAGCTCCATATATGCACAATGGGATGCTGGCAACTTTACCAGATGTGGTGGCTTTTTATAATAATGGTGGCGGCAAGGATAGTAATAAAGATTCTTTACTAAAACCGTTAGATTTAACTGAGGAAGAACAGCAACAATTAGTAGCCTTTTTAGAATCTTTGTCTGGTGAAGCTCTTACCTCTAAAGAATATGTTTGGAAACAACAATTCCCAGTAGAGTATGAAGCTATCGCTGATTGGCATAACATTCGCAATTAATCGGAGCAAATAATGTTTAAATATATTAAAATTACTGGGTTAGCCGTAGTTTTGGCAACTAGCTATCAAGTTGGAGCAGATGAAGTTAAAATTGTTAAAGATAAAATTCAAGTATTACCACCATTAGCTCCATTAGGCGAGCCTCCAATTCCTCCTGATAATAAGCAATCTGATGCTAAAATAGAATTGGGTAAAATGCTATTCTTTGACCCACGCCTTGGAGGTGATACTACAACTCCTTGTGTTGTTTGTCATGACCCAAAGCAAGGTTGGGCATATAATGATGATTTATCTAAAGGTTATCCAGGAACTGTTCATTGGCGAAATAGCCAAACAATTATCAATTCAGCTTATTATGGAAAACTATTCTGGGCTGGTTCTACACAATCTTTGGAAAAACAAGCTCCTGCGGCTGCTAAAGGTGGAGTTGCTGGCAATGGTGAAAATGATTTAATGGAAGCTCGGTTAGCCTTGATCCCAGAATACCGAAAACGTTTTAAAGATGTATTTGGTAGTGAATGGCCATTAATCGGTGATGCGTGGCGAGCTATAGCTGCTTTTGAACGTACTCTAGTTCAACGAGATACACCATTAGATCAGTATTTAATGGGTGATAAATCAGCATTGTCTGATGAACAAATACGTGGTATGGATGTATTTACTGGCAAAGGTAACTGTATTCAATGCCATAATGGAGCATTAGTTTCTGATGAACGTTATTATAATATTGGAGTCCCACCAGCTAAACGTTGGGAAACAGATGGTTTAGCTCAGATAACTTTCCGTTTTGAAATGTATGCCAAAGGTTCTAATGAAGAGTTGTATCGTACTGCTAAAGCTGATCCAGGTTTATATTTCCGTTCTAAGAACGAGTGGGATAAAGGTAAATTCCGTACTCCTTCTTTACGTTATACTATGTACACCGCACCTTATATGCACAATGGCTCTTTTAAAACATTAGCAGAAGTGGTTGATTTTTATAATCAAGGTGGCGTTGATAAGGAAGGTCGCACCACTGGTTGGCCTGATAATAAAAGTTCACTTATCAAACCGTTAGGATTAACTGATTCCGAAAAAGAAGATTTAGTTGCTTTCATAGCGGCTTTCTCTGGTGAAGAGATTATTATGGAAAGACCTAAATTACCGCCATATGCTCCTTTATTCACTAAAACTGAATTGGAAGCATTGGAAAAATAAAATAGCAGACCTTGCAAGTTTTCAAAACCTAAGAGGCCTAAAAACCGGAGTTTTAAATTATGATAACTAATCAAGAATCTGCGATCGAGCATGGCAAGTGTATGCTAAATCGTAGGGAATTTTTATTATATAGTGGAGCTGCTACGGCCGCTACTAGTACAATTACTTTGTTTCAAGGTACTGCTCAAGCTCAAGAAGCAAGGGTAGTAGCTTATCCACGTAGATTAATTGCTAGATTAAGTGATTTACATGATAATGAACCATTTGATTTCAACTATCCAGATGATGGCAAAAATTCTCAATGTATGTTAGTAAAAATGGGTATAGAATCTGGTGGTGGGGTAGGAGAACAAAAGGATATAGTGGCCTTTAGCTACCTATGCACTCATCAAGGTGGACCTTTGCAATCAACTTATAAAGTAACTGATGAGCAACGAACTATAGGTCAATGTCCATTCCATTTATCTGTATATGATTTACGTCGCCATGGAATAATCGTGTCCGGACAAGCATATCAAAGTTTACCACAAGTTATGTTAGAACTAGAAGGTGATAATATCTATGCTGTTGGAATGATGGGCTTATTATTTGGTCGTAATCAAAACTTGATAGGGGTTTAAAAAATGTCAACTAATTATTATTTACCAGAAGATAATGTTCCATTACCACCAAAACATGCTGAAGTTTTAACTACTTGCTGTGACTATTGTATTGTCGCTTGTGCATATAAAGTTTATCGGTGGCCAATTGGTTCGGGCGATGGTGGAACTAAAGCTAATGAAAATGCTTTTGGAATAGAATTTCCTAGTAGTCCGTTAGAAGATTGGGTAGCTCCAGCACAACATAATGTGGTAATGTACAAAAATATTCCGCACAATGTGGTAATCACGCCAAATAAGGATACCACTACGGTTAATACCAATGGTGATTCTAGTATGCGAGGTGGTTTGATCGCTCAAAAATGCTACAATCCAAAAACTCCAACTAGGGATCGCTTGACCACTCCATTGGTGCGGATATTTGGAACTTTGCAACCAGTACCTTGGGATTTTGCATTAGATATTGCCGCAGAAGTGGCTAAACATGTGATTGCTAAACATGGTGCTAATGCTTATTCAATGAAGACTTATTCCTATCAGTTCATTGAAAATACTTATGCAGTTACTAAGTTTGCATTACGGCATATTAATACTGCCAGTTTTACGTTCCATGATACTCCTTCTGATGTGACTTCCACTCCCGGTTTTCGGGATGCTGGATTTGATAATTTTGGCCCATCTTATGATGATTGGAGTTCGGCAGAAGTGTTGATGTGCTGTGGTACTGATCCGTATGAAACCAAGACCATTTTGTTTACTCAACATATTATGAAAGGTATTCAAAAAGGTATGAAAATGATCATGATAAATCCGCGGGAAACTGCTGGAGTAGCATATGTCAAGAAAATGGGTGGCTTGCACTTAGACCTATTTCCGGGAACTGATACTGTATTGTTAGGTGCTATTGCTCGTATTATAGTGGAAAATGGTTGGGAAGACAAAGAGTGGATTAAAAATTGGGTTAATAATCAGTGGGAATCCAATTCTGGTTTTGGACAAGGCACTCGTAATACTCCTTGGCAATGGCGTACTACTTGGGGTAAATTCCAAACTAAAGGTTTTGAGGATTATAAAAAATGGCTGTTATCCCAACCTGAATATGAATTGGAAGCTGCTGCCGAACTCACTGGAGTTGATGTGGCTAAAATCAAGCGAGCTGCTGAATGGATTGCTAAACCTAAAGAAGATGGCACTCGACCTAAAACTTCATTTGGAATTGAGAAAGGTTTTTACTGGTCAAACAATACTGGTAATACCAATGCAATTTCCTCATTAGCTACTATTTGTGGTGCTGGTGGTCGAGATGGACAGGTTGTGGGACGTTTTGGTGGTCACCAACGTGGTGGTAGACGTGGCGGAGGTTTGCCTCGTAATAAATCTCCAGAGAAAGTACCGGGTCGTAGAAGAAGAGCTTTGGATACTGACCGTTGGTTGATTTCTGGACATACTCGTTTTGCTCATGTGGTTGGTACAACTTGGATTCAAGCTATGTCTGGTTCACAGGGATTGCAACAGAAATTCCAAGAATTAGTAGTGAATAATCCCAATCAAGTGCGGAGTTATGACAAGCAAGAGATTATCAACAGTTTGAAAGCTAGGGCTGATTCTGGCGGTATGGTAGTGATTAACCAAGATATTTACCTACGAAATCCGATTGGAGCTCAATTTGCTGATATTATATTTCCAGCAGCAACTTGGGGTGAAGAAGACTTCATGCGGGCAAATGGTGAACGGCGGTTGCGTTTATATCAGAAATTCTATGATGCTCCGGGTGATGCACGACCAGATTGGTGGATCATAGCTCAGTTGGCTAAAAAGATGGGGTTTGATGGTTTTGACTGGCAAAATTCCAATGATGTGGCTGAAGAATCATCACGTTTTAGTCGTGGTGGCCGGAAAGCTTTCCATATGGTTAAAGTTTACGCTCATAAACATGGTCGAACTTTGCATGAACAGTTGCGATTATTAGGTGCAGATGGTATTCAAGGTCCAACTTTTATCAATGATAAAGGCGAGTTGAAAGGTACCAAGCGATTGCATAATACTGAAATGACTCCGGAGATGGTTAAGGAACATTATGGTAAAAATGGCCCTGGTGGTGCCAATATGGTCAATAAAAAGATGACTCATTTCAACACCCAAACAGGTAAAATCAATCTGCAACGCCACCCTTGGAGTTTGTTCTCTGATTTCTGGACTTGGATGAAGCCAAAAAATGAAGAGTTATGGTTTAGCAATGGACGGATCAATGAAGTATGGCAATCAGGATTTGATGATGTACAACGGCGACCTTATATTACCCAACGTTGGCCAGAGAACTTTTTGGAGCTACATCCGGATGATGCTAAGATACGTGGCATTGAGTCGGGTGATTACGTGATGATATATTCGGATCGGGTTGCAGCTCATAAGGATACGATTCTTGGGGTTGGTGGTGATGACTTCCAGTTTTCTAAGTTGATGGAAAATGGTCATATTGAGTTGTCGAAGGCTGCGGTGACTGCGGTTGCTATCGTTACTCCACATATCAAAAAAGGTGTAATGTACGCAATGTTTATTGATATGCGACAACCAACCAATGCATTATCAGCTAGAGTTGTTGATCAAATAAGTGGTAATTATAACTATAAAATGGGTGTTGCGAAAGTTAAAAAATTGGGTGAATCTAAGTATAAGACAGAGTTTAGAAGTATGTCATTTGCTCCAAGGAATATTGCTTAGATAATTTTCATTAACCATTTATTAATTCACAGTTAATTATTCACAATTAGGGATTTTTAAAACCAATTGTGAATTAAGAATGGTTAATTTTTTAATGGAAAACTTGGATTAGTATGAGAAAATCTATTATTATATTTATCAAATCGTTTTTTTATAGAACTATTAACTAATTGTAATAAAAATGAACCTATTTGCTCTAACGGTAAAATTTTATCAACATCAGTAGCCGCAATAGCAGCTTTAGGCATAGCATCCGCTTCCGCAGACTCAGGAGTTTGAACTATTATGTAACCGCCATTTTGTTTAATTTTTTTAACCCCAACTCCACCATCATGATTGGCACCTGTCAAAATAATTGCAACAATCTTATCTCGATAACCATAAATAGCAGTTTCAAATAATACATCTACTGAAGGACGAGCAAAATTAACCTGACCTTCTATCGATAAAGAAAAACTCCGATCATCCTCTATTAATAAGTGATAATTGGGTGGAGCAATATATACCATTCCATCAGCTATAGTCTCTTTTTCATCAGCTTGTTTTACTTTTAATTTACACTTAGATTCCAAAATTTTAGCTAAGTAACTATCTGATTGAGGGTGTAAATGTTGTACAATTATGATCGGCAACGGAAAATCACTTGGTAAGGCAGATAATACCGAACTTAATGCTTTTATTCCACCAGCTGAAGAACCTATAACCACTGCCTCAAATTCTATATTATTCATTTAGTTAGTTTATCTGTGTTTATTTTCCGATAAATTTTTTCTTCTCGCACAACATCTTCAAAATTGTTAGAAAAAGCAGAAAATCGAATACTCTCTTTAGAACCAAGACTTAGAATACCATCATTAGGAAGGCTATCAGAAAATAATCCTAATACCCGATTTTGTAAATCACGATTAAAATAAATCAATACATTTCGACACATAATTAGATTCATTTCCCCAAATACACCATCAGTAGCTAAATTATGATCGGAAAAAAGAATGTTTTCTTTCAAAGACTTAGACATAACTGCATGATCATAATGAGCTGTGTAATAGTTAGAGAAAGATTCTTGACCCCCAGCTTTTTGATAATTTGCGGTATATTGTTTTAAACGACTAATATTAAAAATTCCATCTTTGGCTTGTTTTAATACAATCTCATTCATATCTGTAGCATAAATTTGGGTACGATCATATAATCCTTCTTCTTTCAAAATTATAGCCATTGAATAGACCTCTTCACCAGAAGAACAACCTGCATGCCATATTTTTAAGAATGGATATTTTTTCAAATGTGGAATCACTACTTTGCGTAAAGCCAAATAAAATTTAGGATCACGAAACATTTCGGTAACATTTATAGATAAATCTAGTAATAAAGTTTCAAAAAAAGACACATCATATAGTACTTTTTTTTGCATAGCAGATATACTTTCTAATCCATCTTTGGATAGTCTATGTTGTACTCGTCTTTTTATCGAAGCTTTTGCATAATTTCTAAAATCATAACCATATTTGAGGTAAATAGCTTGTAATAAAAGTTGTAATTCAATATTTTGAATATCGATATCATCCATATATTTTTCTCACGTTATTGTATAGAATAATTTCTTGAATATTAACTTGAAAGCAAAATTTGTTCTCAAACCTTAAATTATTTATTTTATAACTTAACATAATATCTAATAAATTGTATTGTTTAATTAACCGATGTCGACTGTATCCAAAATAGGTTTTATGTATGAGATAACATATCATAATTTAGTATTACATAAGATAAAATATATTTTTCAATAACTTAATAATATTAAACTTGAATAATATATAGGATTACCACCAAATAATTTTGGGAAATATTATTTACTATTTATAATTCTAAATAATTATCTTGATTGTATATTATGCTTATGTAATAATCAAACTAATTAACACTTATTAAATAATGATATATACTCTCAATGCTAAGAAAAACCCCACTTTATGACCAACATTTAAACGCTAAATTAGTAGACTTTGGTGGATGGGAAATGCCATTACATTATGGTTCTCAAATTGAAGAACACCATCAAGTTCGACAAGATGCTGGAGTTTTTGATGTATCACATATGACCATCATTGATTTAACTGGTAAAAAAGTACGACAGTTTTTACAATATTTATTAGCTAATGATGTTGGACGATTAAAAACTATTGGTAAAGCTCTTTATAGTTGCATGTTGAATGAAAATGGTGGAGTTATTGACGATCTAATTGTTTATTATCAAACTGATGAACTATTTAGAATGGTGGTTAATTCTGGTACTAGAGATAAAGATATAGCTTGGATCACACATTATGCCAAAGAGTATGCAGTCCAAGTTCAAGAGCGTGATGATTTAGCAATGATTGCAATCCAAGGCCCACAAGTGACGAAAAAAATTAAGGATTTATTGCCGGCAACAGCATTATCATTAAAACCTTTTCATGCCACTTGGGAAAATTGGTTTATTGCTCGCACTGGTTATACTGGTGAAAATGGATTTGAAATTATGTTGCCAGCTAAAGAAGCCCCAGAATTATGGGAAAAATTATTAGCTAATGAGATAAAACCAATTGGTCTTGGAGCTAGAAATACACTACGGCTGGAAGCTGGTATGAATTTATATGGGACAGATATGAATGAAAACTGTTCACCATTAGAAGCTGGCCTAAATTGGACAGTGGCTTGGAAACCATTGGACAGGAATTTTATTGGTAGAGTCACTTTACAGGCTCAGAAAGACTCTGGCAATCATCGGATAATGATAGCTTTAGTATTGCAAAATAAAGGAATGTTGCGAGATCATCAGGCAATTTATACGGATAATGGTGAGGGTTATATTACCAGTGGAAGCTTTTCACCAACTTTAGGTAGGTCAATTGCTTTTGCTAGAGTGCCAATGGGTAAATATGAGCAAGTAACGGTACAAATTCGTAATAAGACATTAGTTGCTAAAGTAGTTAAGTCACCATTTGTAAAAAATGGTAATGTATTAATTTAAAGTTATACATAGGAATAATATTGATGAGCGAAATCCCAGGAAATTTAAAATATACTGAATCCCATGAATGGATAGCTGAAGGAGAGGATGGAATTGTTACCATTGGTATTACTGAACATGCTCAACAATCATTGGGAGATTTGGTTTTTATTGAATTACCGGAAGTTGGAACAGAAGTAAAACAAGAGGAAATATGTGGAGTAGTCGAGTCAGTAAAGGCTGCTTCTGATATTTTTAGTCCACTTGCAGGAAAAATTACCGCAATTAACGAGAAACTGGTTGATGAGCCAGAAATAGTTAATTCAAGTCCTTATCAAGATGGTTGGTTATTTAAACTTAAACCTTCTGAAAGTTTAGATAATTTATTAAGCCATGATAAATATCGGGAAATTACTGAAAATTAAAATATTTGCTTCCACCGATTTTGTCGGTGGCCATTCTTAGTTTTTATTAATAGTACTGCCCAACCAAATCCCAAAAATTCAGGTTTTATTATCAAAGTAACTAATTTTAAATTATAACCTCCCAAATTTATAAATGCCCTACATCCCCCATACTCAAGACGATATTACCTCCATGCTAGAAACTATTGGTGTGGAAAAAATAGAAGATTTATTTGATGAAATTCCAACTAATTTACGTTGTGATAATTTAGAAAAAATACCTCCAGCTTTAACCGAAATGGAAGTTGGCAAATTAATGCAACAGCGAGCTAAACAAAATAGGAATTTAACTTGTTTTGTTGGAGCTGGAGCATACGAACATTATATTCCAGCCGCAGTATGGGAAATTACTACTCGTGGAGAATTCTACTCTGCTTACACTCCTTATCAAGCTGAAGCTAGTCAAGGTACTTTGCAATTATTGTATGAATTCCAGACCATGATAGCCAATTTAACTGCTATGGAAGCAGCTAATACTTCTTTATATGATGGAGCAACGGCATTAGCCGAAGCCGTATTAATGGCAGTACGTTTGAGCAAAAAATCTAAGCAAATTTTAATGCCAACTACAGTCCATCCAGTTTATCGGCAAGTAGTCAATACTATTGTTAAAAATCAAGATATTACTTTAATAGATGTGCCTTTCGATACTAAAACTGGTACGATTGCTATTAATATGTTAGAAAATATGCCAGAAGTTGCTGCTTTAGTAATTCCACAACCTAATTTTTTTGGAAACTTAGAAGCAGTTGATGAACTGACTGAATGGGCAAGTTCCAAAGGAATGCTAACGATAGGACTAGTTAATCCTTTAACGCTTGCTGTCTTATCGCCACCTGGTGAATGGGGAATTAAAGGAGCTGATATAGTCTGTGGAGAAGGACAGCCATTAGGTATTCCACTTTCTTCTGGTGGCCCATATTTTGGCTTCATGTGTTGTAAAAAGAAAATAGTTAGACAAATGCCAGGACGCATTGTAGGTAGAACTGTGGATTTAGATAATAAACCTAGTTATAGCCTTACATTGCAAGCTCGTGAACAACATATACGTCGTTCCAGAGCAACTTCTAATATTTGTACTAACCAAGGTTTGATGGTGACTGCTGCAACAATTCATATGGCTTTATTGGGTGCTAAAGGATTGGAACAGACGGCACTTGCATGTCACAATAATACAAGCAAATTAGCCGAAAAGTTAGTAACTATTACAGGAGTTAAACAAGTATTCACAGGCAACTATTTTCATGAAATTGTAATTCAATTAGACAAATCAGTTACAAAACTATTAAGCAATTTAAAAAGATACAATATTTTAGGAGGATATAATTTGACAGAATATTATCCAGAATTGGGTAATTGTTTATTGGTTTGTGTCACTGAAATGCGAACTCAGGAAGATATCGATGATTATGTTGAAAAATTACAAATTGCAATGAAATAATTTTAGTAACTGAATAGAAGATGAATTCTCAATTCCATCTTCTTAAAAAAACTAAATCTTTTCTTGTTTTAATGCAGTTACTAATCCATACACCATAGCTAAAATAATAAATGAAAATGGTAAGGCAGCAGTTATAGAAGCAGTTTGTAAAGCTTGTAAACCTCCTAAAATAAGCAATACTCCAGCAACAGTACCTTCACCAAATCCCCAAAATACACGGTGCATAGTTGGCGGATTCTCGTTTCCCACTGATAAAATAGTACAAACTACTAATGTAGCAGAATCAGAAGAGGTAATAAAATAAGAAGCAATTAGAATAGTAGCTATTCCAGAGGCAAAAGTGCCAATAATACCAACGTCCAATTTTTCAAATGTGGTATACAAAGCTATGGTAACATCATTATTAACAGCATCAATAATACCGGCTTGGCCAATGGCTGACACTGTATTACCAAGTTCGTTTATCGTGGTATTCATCAATTCCATATACAATGCAGTATTGCCAAATACAGTAAGCCATAAAAAAGCTAAAGAAGTTGGAACTAACAAAACACCAATAACAAACTCTCGAATGGTACGTCCCCGAGAAATACGAGCGATGAACATACCAACAAATGGAGACCAAGCTATCCACCAAGCCCAATAAAAAGTCGTCCAACCACTTTGCCAACCAGTGTCTTTATGGGCATCTGTCCACAAGCTTAATGGAATTAAAGCAGATAAATAGTCCCCAATATTTTGCAAAAAAGAATTCAATAAATAACGAGTGGGGCCAAATAATAATAGAAAAACTAGTAATATTAAACTTAAAACAAGGTTCAATTCACTGAGAATTTTAACACCCTTACCCACACCAGACACTACAGACCAAGTAGCAATTAAAGTAACAACAACAATTATTAAGATTAAATTATACGGAAATGGTTTGTGAAAATCTTTAACGGCCAGCTCCTTGCAATGCTCTACTTCAGCAATTCCACTGCATTTTTCTAATAAATACGTCTCTTTGGCAATACTTTCAGTAGTAGAATAAGAATCATAATGAAAAAGATGGGATAAACCAGTATCCATTTGTTGAACCCCAAGCCCTAGTGAAGTAGCCAATCCAAAAACAGTACCAAAAACAGCTAAAACATCAACAGCATGGCCGATAGAACCATAAATTTTATCACCAATAATAGGGTATAAGGCAGAACGAATAGTAAGAGGAAGATTTTTACGATAGGCAAAATAAGCTAAAGATAAACCGACAATTACATAAATAGCCCAAGGATGCAACCCCCAATGTAAAAAGGTAATCCGCATAGCAATTTCCGCAGCTTCAGGAGTTAAACCTTCAGTAATAAACGGATTATTTTGAAAATGATAAATTGGTTCGGCAATGCTCCAAAATATTAAACCTATACCCATCCCAGCACTAAATAACATCGCAAACCAAGAAAAATAGCTAAAACTAGGTCTTTCATCATCATCACCAAGACGAATATTACCATAACGACTAAACATCAACCAAATGACAAAAAATAAGAAAAAAGCAACAATTCCAATATAATACCAATTTAATCCAAAAATAATACTGGTCTTTATAAAATTAAATGTTTTAGAAGCTGTTTCAGTCCAAATCCCCCCAAAAACCACGAATATAATAATAACTGCTTTTGAAAACAATGCTACTGTAGGATTCATACCTTTAAAAAATCCAGATTTGGCTCTATATGTCGTCATTTACCTATCCATTTATTTACTTTATCACGATTTTCTTTTACCCAACGTACAGCATTATCATAAGGATCAGTATCTTCATTTTCATTCCATATCATTACTTGTTCCATATCGGAAGGTTGCCAAAAAAAGTTATCTAGCACTTGATAAACCCTAGGATTATCTTCTTTCAACCCTTTGCGAACAATAGTTCCAATATGCTCTTCACCATGCTTATCTTTAGGATTATATATATTTTTAGGGTCCTCCAAATATTTTAATTTCCAACGAGAAAACATCCAATGTGGAGTCCAACCAGTAACTACTATCCATTCGTTATCTTTAATAGCAGAACCTAAAGTAGCAGTCATAGCGGCCCCACTACCTTCAACTAATTTAAAATTATTTAAACCATATTCTTTCATTACATGTTCAGTTTTACTCATCAAACCAGCACCTGGATCAATCCCAATAATCCGTTTTCTAAACTTCTTAATATTAGCATTAAGCTCAGAAATAGAACTTATACTCACATAATCAGGAACAATCAACCCTATTTTAGTACCTATTAGATTAGGCCCTAAATATTCTATATTATCTTTAACAGCATTTAAATAATGAGCATGAGTAGTATATAACCAAGCAGCAACATGGGCATCAACATCACCACTTGCTACTGCTTGCCACATAGCAGCTGTAGTAACAGGAATTATATCAACTTCTTCGCCTATTTCTTCTAAAACAACTTTAATCACATTAGCACTAGCCACTTCACTAGCCCATTCAACATAAGTTATTTCTATGGGTTCTTTAACTTCAACAGCAGGAGCTATATTTAAAACACTTATGAAAATTATCAAAGTTCTTAGTATATTCTTTATCATTAAAAAATCCCTGAGTTTAAATAGTATATATTGATTATGACAATTTTATGCGTTCCATTGAGTAATAAAGTTTACCATGTTCTTTTAATAAGTTACAAGATAAATCTTATTATAATTATGTAAATCTAAAATTTATATATTTAATCAGCAAGTAATTTTCAAAGGATTTAATGATCTCTTAAAACTTTAATTTGAAATAACGCATTACGATCTTCTTCTTCCAATGTATCTTTGATAAAACTAATGGTACTATGATATTTAGGAATCACATTATATTTGAGAGCATTGACACGTTTTTGAGTTTTACGTTGTTCTTCTAATAAACGCCATAAAGCTGTTTCGGCTTCACCAAGTTTAGCTAATAAAACAACCATATTTGCAAGGCTATGACGAGTTTCATCAAAACTGCTATCAGTAGTCATTAAACTAACTGGTTGTAAATCATTTGATTTTATAGCAATAGTTGGATATTGAACCCCTACACTGCTTTTAGGAATAATATTAATATTGAAAGGAGTGTTCAAACCAATAGCAACTTGTTGTAAAGAACTATTTCTCATACGAGTATGAGTTATCCCTAACCAATAATAAGCAGTTTTTAAAATAGTTTTAGATTCTTTGCGTAGTTCACGATATTGTTTAAGACGTTCATAAACTAAACGAGTTAATAATTCTTTTTTACGCTCTAACAGTGATACCCCTAATTCTAAAAAAATTACCTTACGTTTCAGAGTTAATAAGGTGCTTTTAGTTGGTGGAATTTTAAGTCGTTTAGTAGTCATTTAATTATTTCTATAAGCTTAGTTAGAATTATTTAATCATAAGGTAAAACTTAGTTATTTACTACATTTGATATAATTATCAATATATATAAGCAGAATGTCAATATATTCTAATTATTAAAATAGTATTAATTAAGAGAAGAAAATGGAGCAATAACAGGTGATATTATCGGATTAAGAATTTAGAAATAAGTAAGAATTTTCCGTATTGAATCATTATTAGCTGGAGTTACCAAATAAACTAATGTATCAATTAAATCCTTGAATATAAATTATAATAATTGACTATTCTTTGAATAATAATTTGCCCAAATTTTGCACGAACCTAGGTAATTCGTTGTTTTCTGAAATTGCATGAGCTTTTTATGAAAATCTGGC
>DRQV01000008.1 GCA_011371325.1 Thioploca sp. | reverse complement strand
TGGATCAAAAAAGGTGCTATTGTTATTGATGTTGGTATGAATCGTTTGGAAAGTGGTAAACTTGTAGGAGATGTTGAATTTACAACTGCTTCCCAGCAAGCTGGTTGGATTACACCAGTACCAGGTGGAGTTGGACCAATGACAATAGCTAGTTTATTAGAAAATACTTGGTTAGCTTTTCAGCAACGTAATCCAAGGAAATGATGTCGAGGTAAACGAGAAATAGATTTACATATTTTTGTAGAAACTATTTGCTTACTTTCAAAAATTAAAGCAAAAAAATGCAGAAATTTCAACGATTCTTACCTTTTTTAAATTGGTTTCCTATGAGCGGGGATACCGTAAAAGCAGATTTGATTGCTGGTATTACAGTAGCTTTAGTGTTAATTCCGCAATCAATGGCTTATGCAAAATTAGCTGGTTTGCCAGCCTACTATGGTTTATATACTGCTTTTTTACCAGTTTTGATAGCCGCATTATTTGGTTCTTCCAGTCAATTAAGTACTGGTCCGGTTGCTGTAGTTTCTTTATTAACAGCTGTTTCTATAACACAATTTGCTGAAATTGGTAGCCATGAATTCATTAGTCTAGCGATTATGTTAGCTTTTTTAGTAGGAATATTTCAATTGCTATTGGGAATTTTTAGATTAGGATTAATTACCAATTTTTTATCTCATCCAGTAATTATTGGGTTTACCAATGCTGCAGCATTAATTATTGCCTTCTCGCAATTGAGTAAAATTCTGAGGATTTCCATGTCTCATAGTGAATATTTTTTGGTAGATATTTGGAATGTGATTATGCAAATTGGTAATACCCATATCCCAACTCTAATATTTGGATTAATTGCTTTTGCTATCATATGGTTATTAAAAAATAACTATCCAAAAATGCCAGCTATTTTAATAGCTGTTACTATTACAATCATTATAAGTTGGCTAATTAATTTTCAAGCGATGGGAGGAGAAATTATCGGTAAAATTCCAGAAGGATTGCCTTCATTTAGTATTCCAAATTTTAATACTATTATTTTGGAAGAAATTATTATAAGTGCTATGGTTATTGCGTTAATTGGTTTTATGGAAGCTATCTCAATTGCTAAAACGATGGCCATCAAAACTAAACAACATATTGATCCTAATCAGGAATTAATAGGTCAAGGACTTGCTAATATTATAGGTAGTTTTACCCAAGCTTATCCTGCTAGTGGGTCTTTTTCTCGGTCAGCAGTTAATCTAAATACTGGTGCTAAAACTGGTATGTCTTCTGTTTATACAGCAATTATCATAATGATTACTCTATTATTTTTAACTCCTTTACTTTATCATTTACCAAAGTCTGTTTTAGCAGCAGTTATTATGATAGCAGTGTTTGGGTTAATTAATTTTACAACGATTAAGCATATTTGGAAAAATTCTAAACTTGATGGCATTATTGCAATAGTGACTTTTATAGTAACTATTAGTTCTGCTCCTCATTTAGAGAAAGGAATTTTACTCGGATTTGGTTTGGCTATTATTTTATACTTTTATCGTATATATTGTAAGTTGCTTATGATTTAGTGGGTAAACCTCAAATTCCATTGCATAACATTAAGTAAAAAACTTGATAATAGTATTTCCCATTTACTGCTCATGGAAATGGGGGCAAAAATACAAGATATTCCTAGATTTCAGTTCAAAACTATAACTATGGTTTTACTAGCATTTTCTCCATAACATCAGTAGCAGAGGCAACTTGCTCTCTAATTAATTCAAATAAATCATCACGATTATAGCTTTCCTTTTGGAAAATTCCATCAACATAACTATGTAGATGAGCCTGATCATTAGCACTTAATTTGGCAGAAGTTAAAACTACAACTGGTATAGAACGCCATCTTTCATCACTGCGTAAACGAGCTACAAATTCAAAACCATCCATTTCTGGCATTAATAAATCTAATAAAATTAAAGTGGGTTTTTTCTCAGCAAGATGATTTAATGCTACTTTACCATTTTCTGCCTTAAATACCCGCCAACCTTCCGCCTTTAACATGTTAGCCATAAGTTCACGAATTACTATATCGTCTTCAATCACCATCACTAATCTTTGTGATTCATCACCAATGTTATATTTATTTAAAATAGTTGCTAACTGTTCTCGTCCAACTGGTTTTACCATATAATCAGTGGCTCCCATTGCATAACCTTTATCATTTTGCTTTTCAATAGAAGTCATAATAACTGGGATATCAGCTAATAATAAATTCTCTTTCAGGCTAGAAAGTACTTTCCAACCATCCATTTTAGGCATTTTTACATCCAATAAAATAGCATCTGGTCGTAATTTTTTTGCTAATCTGAGACCTTCTTTACCATTACCAGCAATCGCAACTGAATAACCTAAATTACTTAAATATTCTTTAAGCATTACTCTAGTAGGTTTATCATCATCAATTACTAATACTATTCCATGTTCTTTAGCTGGTAATTCATCTATAACTTCCTCTTTAATATCTGGTTTTGTTACATTAACTGGTAAATAAAATTTAAATGTGCTACCTTCTCCAAACCTACTATCTACACAGATTGACCCCCCCATCATTTCAATAAATTGTTTGGTTATAGATAAACCTAAACCAGTTCCACCAAATCTACGAGTAGTTGAAGCATCTAATTGGGTAAATGGTTGAAATAGATATTTTTTTTGCTCTTGGGTTATACCAATACCATCATCAACGATTTCAAACCTAATCGAATCTTTACCTTTACAACCAGCAATCTCATGTTCTATCTCAATAAAAATTACACTATCTTCAGAAAATTTATTAGCATTGGTTAATAGATTAAATAAAATTTGGCGAGTTTTAGTTAAATCAGCATATAAAGTTTTAATTGGTGGTTTAATAAAATAGACTTCAAAATAATTATTTTTCTTTCGAGTTAATGGCTCAATAGTATCAATAACTTCCTTAACTAAATTTTCGATTTGAAATGATTCTAAATACAACTCCATTTTACCTGATTCAATTTTAGATAAGTCTAATATATCGTTTATAAGGCCTAATAAATGTTTACCAGCAGAATATATTTTATCTAAATCATCTGAAAAATCAGTTAATTCCATATCATCAGCATCTTCTTTTAGCATCTCGCTATAACCGATTATAGCATTCATAGGAGTGCGTAATTCATGACTCATATTGGATAGAAATTGACTTTTAGTGGTATTAGCTTCTTCAGCTAATTTTTTAGCATGATTAAGTTCAGCAGTACGTTCTTCAACTTTTTGTTCTAAATGATTGGCATATTCTGATATTTTTTTATTTTGTTCATTAATTTTATGTTCTAATTTTTCTCGCAAATGGTAAAGTTCAACATGAGTATGTACTCGAGCCAGTAATTCTTTTTCTTCAAAAGGTTTGTGTATGTAATCAATTCCACCTGCTTCAAAAGCTCGTAATTTATCTTTAGCCTTAGTTAAAGTTGATAGAAATAGAACTGGTATAGTAGCTAGCTCTGGAATTTTTTTAATATACTCACAAGTTTCATAACCATTCCAACCAGGCATTTCTACATCTAATAGAATTAAATCCGGTTTATTTTCTTTAGCCATTTC
>DRQV01000007.1 GCA_011371325.1 Thioploca sp. | reverse complement strand
TGCCTCGTAAAGAATGAATTTGTAAATCTGGGCGTACTGCTAATAATTGACATTGACGACGTAAGCTTGCCGTGCCAACTATAGCTCCATTTGGTAAACTAGCTAAATTAGGATAGTTATTGGAAACAAAAGCATCTCTAGGTTCTTCTCGCTGCATAACTATTGAAATCATCAAACCATCGGGAAATTCCACTGGTACATCTTTCATAGAATGGACAGCAATATCAGCTTCTCCAGCCAATATACCTTGTTCTAATTCTTTGACAAATAATCCTTTGCCACCAACTTTGGCTAATGGGGTATCCAGAATTTTATCACCCTTAGTAACCATCTCGATGATTTCAACTTGTAAATCGGGATATAATTTGCATAAAGAATCACGAATATGATGGGTCTGCCACAAAGCTAGTGGACTTTTACGGGTAGCTATGCGTAATGTTGTCATTTAAATAGTAATTAATGTTAAAGGAGGAAAGTTTCTGTCAAAAAGACTATGTTACAATCATTGATGCCGTTATTCAAACTTAAATTAGGCCTGATACAAAATTATCTTCTGTACTATTAGCTAAAATATCTCATATGTCTACTCAAAACGTAACCTGGTCGGTGGTAATTCCTACTTATAAAAGAGAGCAAGTATTATTAAAATGCTTAACTTTTGCTGCACAACAGACCTTACCTGCCAAGGAAATAATAATTGTTGATGCTAGTTCTAAATGGGAATTAACTAAAAATTTGGTGCTACAAGATTTAGCAATAAAATATCCAGAAATTAACTGGTTATATGTTCAAGCCGCTTATGCTTCTTCAGCGACGCAACGTAATCAGGGTATTAAACTTAGTAGTGCAGATATTATTTTTTTGATCGATGATGATTCTTTTATGTATCCAAATTGTGCTAAAGAAGTTGTTAGTATTTATGCTCAAGATACTAAACATCAAGTGGCCGGTATAATGCCAAAATTAGAAAACTTACCTCCTGATGTTAAAATTAATTCATCACCAGCTAAAGCAACCCTTGATTTTAAAATTGTAGTAGCTAAATTACGAGCATTAGCAAAAAAAATCATTAAAGACAACGATATTTTTATCCCATATGATTTTTATTTTATTCAATACTCTCTACCAAGTGAATTGAAAGTCGCAGCTCATCCAGTTCCAATGATTCATGGAGCTAGAATGAGCTATAGGAAAGAAATTTTACAACAAATTGAGTTTGAAGAGACTTTGAGACGTTATGCGGTAAATGAAGATAATGATGTTTGTTATCGAGCTTCAAGAATGGGAATGTTATTACATGCTTTAGATGCTAAAATATTTCATTTACAAGAATCCAGTAGTCGTTTATCTCGTTTTACTACCACTGCTTTATGGGGATTGAATCAAACTGTATTACATCGATTTCATAGCCATGATATAAAACGATTTAAAACTATATTTAGAAATCTATTATGGCGACGTTTATTTACCCAAGCCATTAAAGATATCTTAGATCGACGTTGGAGTTTGCCATCAATGAGAGGAATATGGTTTGTAATGCGAAATTATAAGCAAATTTTACTTAAAACACCAGAAGAACTACGAATTTGGTATCCTAAATTTCAGCAAATTTTATTGGATAAGGATTAGGGTTTTTCATCTGTTAAATATATTAAGTAGCTAACATATAATTTATCCATTGTAGTGGGAGGATTATGTCACATGTGAGAAGTTCTAATGAGAAAGTTTTTTTATGGTTGTTTTTTCCAACAATTATTAGCTTATATTTAGTTTATAAATTTCCTACTTTATTCGTTCCTGTAGAACAAGTTCGTGATACTTTTTATTTTTTTGGTAAAAGCACTTCGTTTTGGTACGCAACCATATATACAGCTATTGTTTGTTATTTTTCCTTGCAAGTAATAATTCGTAAGATAAATCCATATAGCATAATCAAAAAACCAGTTTCTACCTATCAACGAGCAAAATTTACTTCTATCTTTTTGAGCCAATTAATATTCTTTTATTTGCTTCCATTCATTGTTCCAGCTTTACAGGAAAGCCGAGAATTTTTTCATGATCCTTACTACCCAATTAATAAAGATGCTTATATATATGTTTACAATGGTTTTACTTCAATTGGTGGTTTAATTTATATATTTTTAATCGTTCCCTTATTAACCTGGTTAGTTGGTAAAAGATATTGTTCATGGTTTTGTGCTTGTGGTAATCTTGCTGAATCGGTAGGAGTAACCATATGGGGACAAAAATGGATTAGAAATTATACTCCACGTGGTAAACTTGCCACTAAAATGGAAAGCTTACAATTAATAATATTGCTCTTTGCATTGATTTATGGGCTGATATTATTTCTTGATATTTGGCAAATATTCGCCTCTCCAACTTTAACTACAGCTATGTCTAATTTCCAAATTTTTGTTATTGATTTTATGTTTGGAGCGATAATTGGAGTTGGCGCTTATCCATTATTTGGCACTAGAATCTGGTGTCGTTATGGTTGTCCATTAGCCCAATTGATGCGAGTTTTTGGTAAACTATCAATTTCTCAAGCTAAAATTCAAGCTAATAAAAATTGCCGTGGAATTGGAGAATGTTCAAAAGTATGTCCTATGGGTATTGATGTTAAGGCTTTTGCTTATCTGGATAATAAAGCTATAGAAGAAAATTTTGGATTAGAGCAGACTACTTGTATTAGTTGTGGTGGTTGTATTGCTGCTTGTCCAACTCAGGCATTGAAATTTATCACTATTTTTAATAAGTAATTGTAGGGGTAATCCCTTGTGATTACCCTAAATTTCCTTAATACAATGACATTGATTAATGATATTTGCATAACATCAGTAAGTAATTCAAATAATATTATATAAATTGATAACCTATGAATCTTGAAAAAGTTATTTTTGGATTTTTTATCGTAATGGCACTAACCCTCAATTTTGGTTTTTTTATGGGTGATATAGATAATCCAGGACATCATCATGTATATGAACTTGCCATTGCCATATTTGTTAACTTAGTTGCCACTGTTTTAAAGTTTGGAGATAGATCGCAAGTGGGAGCAATATTATTAGCCACTAGCTTAGTAGCCGACTTACAATTATTAGCAGCAGCATTAGTGTGGGGTATTAATACAGAGATGACCCCAGAAATTATGACAATCATCGTATCTTTAGCTGGTGGAGCCATGTTAGCAAATGTCATATCAGTTTTATTATTAGTTACTGAAACAGTATTATTGCGACGTTAAAAAGATGAATACAGTTGTTTTTTTAATAATGCGGAGAATGCGAATTCCGCTATTAGTATTGCTAACCGTATACACAATTGCGATTATCGGCATAACTCTGATGCCAGGCAAGGATAATGAAGGTAATTTATGGTATATGGATTTTTTTCATGCTTTTTACTTTGTATCTTACATGGGTAGCACGATTGGTTTTGGCGAAATTCCTTATGAGTTTTCCAAATTACAACGTATGTGGGTGATAAT
>DRQV01000006.1 GCA_011371325.1 Thioploca sp. | reverse complement strand
TCATATTGATCAAAGTACCATCATTACCATTGCTAGAAATATCACTAGTCATAGTGCCACTACCTTCTTCAAAATTCCAATAACCGATTAAGTTTGCTTCAGTCCCGGTAATGGTCGTAGTATAGAATGTCTGAATTTCAGTTGGGCTACGAACAGTATTCCAGATTTTAACTTCATCTAAACTACCGTGATAATAATAATCAGAAGAAAAATGAGAATAGCCACCAATATATAAATTTCCGCTTCCTTGAAAATCTTCAGAAGCAGTAGCTTGAGCAACTATAATTCCATCTCGATAAATAATACGTTCATTGGTATCAACATCGTAGCTACAAGCCCAGTGATGCCAATCATTATCCGTATAAGTATTTGTAGTATCTAAATCATTATCATAAAAACCACAGGTAAATTTATCATTATCCCTAAAACCAAATTGTAATAATTTATTAGTACCACCAACATCCTGAAATATAATAAAATCTTTGCTACCACTTGAACTACGTTTAGCCCATACTTCAATAGTAAAAGATTTATTGGCTAAATTAATTCCTGAACCTACATTGATATAATCATCTAATCCGTCAAACTCTAATGTTGTATCAAAACCTGTACTTGGGGTGTTATTATAAGCAAGACTGAAATATTGACCATCAGTGAAATTTATATTATTAAATTCAACCGTATTGCCATTAATAGTTGCTCCAATTATAGTTGTTGCATTACTAAAATTACTATCGGTATCAAGCAATAATATGTATTTACTAGCGTTATTAAAATCAGCTCCAGCAACATTACTTAAATCAAAACTAATCGTTATATTACCAACTTCACCAGTTTCTGCTATTTTCCATTTCCGAATTAACTGCTTACCAATATTAGGTGCTTCAGCAGAAGAAAAAGTTACAGCACCAGCATCATTACCCCATAGTAAAAAATTATTATCGGTAATATTAGAACCAGTAATGGTAACAATACTATCACTATTAACACTACGAGATTTAGGTTGTGTTAAATTGCTTCCAATATCAGTACCAATTCCAGCAATATCATTAGTGTAATTACTATGTGTAGTTGTGGAAGGATAGATAACAGTGCCTTTTGAATTGACATATGTACTATCGAGGGTGATACCATATTTTATAGCAAGATAGGATTGAACTTGATTTCTATTGGCATCTGATAAATCTACATCATATAAAATAATTTCGGCTATTTTTCCGTCAAATAAACGAGTAGTGCCATTAAGCTTTTTAGATTGCCTACCAATAGTTACAGGTCCATAAGAATTATGAGTTGAACCTTCAGTTATTTCACTTGTTGTAAGTTTAGCTAGTGTTGTAATAGCACTATTATAAGCTGATGTACCGTTTAGATAAACCCTTTGTTCATTATTAAAATCAATTTTACCAGTATATATAACTGGAATAATACCATAGGAATGGCTTATAAAATTACTATTTATACCACCATAATTCTCCGAAGTATAAATATTAAAAGTATCGTTAGCGTATGTAAAACCATAACCAGTACCAGATATACTACCAAAATCAAAAATAAAATTGAATACATTAGGTTTTATATCTGGCTTAATAACAGCAAAAAAAGTTAATCCATCATTATTAGAAAAAATATAATTACTAGCTAAATCAATTCCATTAGTAACTCCATCAAACTCTATAACTGAATTGAAGTTTATATTATCTATAGTATTATTGCGAAAAATTGGTAAAGTTTGGCTATCACCACCTCCATTACTTGCAGTATAGGCGTTAAAAGATTGGTCAATCCAATTACTCAAGACCTGCCCATCTGTTTGACTAATTCCAGCATTAGCCTTTAGCCACAATTGCAAATTACAATTATTAACATTGCCTGGAGCAATTCCACCAAAATCTTGGCCATATTTGGAACCAAGGTATTGATTAATCTCTTTCATTTCGCAATCAGTAATAGCCCGATTATAGAGGATAACTTCGGCTATTAAGGAATCATTCCGACTACTACCAACTCTATTTACGTTAATGCGGTATTGATCAAATTGTCTACCACTAGTATCAACTGCTGAATTCTGTTGTATACCATTACTATAGACTGTAGTTGTACTATTATTACCACGCACTGAGTATAAATTTAAATTATAATTAAGTGGAGCAAAACTGATAACTGGGCTACTTAGCCAGCTAAATTGATCACTTTGATAATAGATTTGAAAATGATTAGCATTGGCAGAATTTCCATTGGAAAAAAAAGAATTCCAATCATCAGGTGTAGCAACTTGTTTAAACACAATGAAAATAGTATACTCACCATTCCAAGGTGATGCTAAATTATGAATTAAAGCATCTTTTTCAGCCTTGACAAATTTAAGAGCAGGTTTACCATTAAATTGATTCAAAAGATAGGTTGGAGTGCTTCCATTGTTTCCGTCACCTAAAGGTTGACCAGAAATTACATCAGAATTATTGCCTGATTTATCTTGCCAATTTGTTATATTACTACCATCAACTGGATTGTTATTACTATCTCCGTCAGCATCAACATCTTCTGCATCTAGCCACAAAGCTAACCCAGACAAATCAGAAGGAGAAATATTAGCATTAGTTACGATTGGAAAAAATAAAATTGCAGTAAAGAAAATTATTATATTTTTCATAATATCTACCTTTGTAATTTAATCTTTGACTTTACTGATAACAGTCAATAACATTTTTCTATTATCATCTAACACAACCCTTTTTATCATAACTTCCGCTTCAAAAGAATGGCCGTCACGATGGGTTTCTTGTCGACTTTTTTTAATAGTTGTATCATTTGCCATCAACATATCATAGTATTCACGAATAGCTTCTGCATGTTTAGGCTGAGGCAATATTGCAGTAAATACCTGCCCTATAATTTCATCTTTAGTATAACCATATAAATCAGCATATGCTTTATTAACTTGAATAAATTTACTACGATCATCAGTTAAACAAACACCCATTTTGGCAGCATTAAAAACCGAAAACAATAAATTTTCATCTTCATATGTGGTTGGTTGTTTATTAGATAAGAGAGATTGAATTTGCTTATGTTTAGTAATATCAACTGCAAAAATTAAAGCCCCAATTATATTATTTTCAGCATCTAAGCAAGGTATTTTATCAAATTGTAACCAACGTAATGATGAATCATTATCTTTTTCTGTAATACTATGTACAATTCCAAATTGAGGCCTACCTAAACTAATAACTTCTTTACAATCAGTATATTCCTCTATTTTTTCTATGGAATTTTTAAAGACTTCTTCAACTTTTTTATTATAACGTAATAGTTTATTATCTTTATCCCGATACCAAATCATAGCAGGTATATTATTGAAAATCATTTGAGATTCTTCCCATTTATTACGTAAATTCCTTTGTTTACGCTCATTTTCATCAATACTTTGTATTAGACTGAAATTAAATAATATATTACCTCTGTTATCTCGAACTGCATCAGTATATTGTTGAATTGAAAAATTAGAACCATTGCTATATAAAGCTTCTAATTCGCCGCTCCAACTACTACCATTTTGTATGGAAGGAATAGCTTTTTCTTGTAAAATCGCTAAAGACTCTGGAGAATAACATGAGTTTAAATCAACTTTTTGGGCTGTTTTAAAGTCCCGGTCAAATAATTTTTCATAAGCTTGATTGATATAAACCAACTGTTTTTCAGTATTTCTTACCTCAATTGCTTCACTGGAAACATCAACGATAGATTTAAATAATCGCAATAAACCTTGAGCTTGTTTATGTTCAGTAATATCAATCCCAACTCCAAAGAAATAATCTAAAACCCCGTCAGCTTTTACAACTGACCGACTGTGCCATTCTACTAATAATAGTTTATTATCTTGAGTTAAAATATGACATTCCATCAATGATGGTTGCATCGAGGTAATTAATTTTTGGATTTCTATAGAAATTAATGGTTGCTCTACTTCCGGAATAAAAGTTGTTAAAAAATCACTATTAATTACATCTTCTAAAGCATATTTAGTTTCCTGTAACATAGCCCGATTCATCATCCTAATTTTTCCATCAGGATTAACCGCTACAAAAAACATTGGTGAAGCTTGTACTAAATTGTTAACAAAATCTCTTTCTTGTCGTAAGACTTCTTCATGAGCCTTACGTTCAGTAATATCACGTAAAGTCGCACATACTAATGAGCGACCTTGAAATAAGTAAGTATTACCAGTAGAAATTTCTACTGGAAACACTGTACCATCTCTTTTTTTATGCCATCGTAATGGAATTACTCGTTTTTGGCTACTTAAAGTTCGCTTACCTAATTCGGCTGATACATCTTCGGTTTTTTTATTCACCCATTCTGGTTTAGTATAACCATATAAATCTGTAGCAGCTTGATTAACATCGAAAATTTGTTGAGTATTAGCATCAAATACTATAGTTGGAATAGAAGAAGCTTCAAATAATTGACGATATTTAGATTCACTTTCCCACAATGCAGTTTCCACTTTTTGCCGTTCAGAAATGTCACGGGCTATTAACATTAACACAGTTTTACCTTTAGATAAAAAGGAACTAGTAATAACTTCTGCTGGAAATACATCCCCATTTTGTTTTTTATGATATTGAGTAGAAGTCATTTTTATAACCTTTTTCATTGACTTCTCAGTTTTATCCGGTTGAGCTGACAAATTTAATATATTAGTTTTTAATAATTGTTCACGGCTATAACCATATAGTTTAATAGCAGTCTTATTAACCTCAATAATATCTAAAGATTTAGCATCTAACACAAAAACCGCATCAGTTTCTAGCTCTTGTAATTGCTGATATTTATTTTCTATATCATTTATTTCTTCTTCTAAATAGCGTGATTCAGTGACATCAATATGGGTTCCAATCATCCTGATCGCTTTGCCATTTTCATCCTTAATCACACTACCACGACTTAAAACCCAATGATAACTACCATCTTTATGTTGTAAACGATGAGTATTTTCATATATTGAAGTCAAACCTTTTATATGATTTTTAATATCAGATTTAACTCGATTATAATCAGCTGGATGAATTCGTTTATACCATGAATCTATATGCTGTAGTAACTCATGTTCTTCAAAACCCAATAATTTTTCCCATTGTACTGAAAAACGCAATTCATTAGTAGCTAAT
>DRQV01000005.1 GCA_011371325.1 Thioploca sp. | reverse complement strand
AAGATTTCAACATGATGATTTCATGGCAGACATGCTAAAATATAACTCAAAAATCAAATCTCGTAGTTATTGTAATGATTGTCATACTAAAGCAGAAGATGGTATTTATGCAGATGGGATTAATATTCCCGGTTATGGGCAATGGGATGTGCATGGATGTATGAAGTTTTAAGTCTGATGTTAATCATATTTTTTAGATTAAAATAATCCTCTCTTTAAAAAAGCTAAATTAGTATAAAATGGATATTTTAATCATTTTATACTATATTTGCTATAAGTATGGAACTCAGTTAAAAAATTTACCTAGTCTTTAGATTTCCATTCTTCAATCCCATTTAAAACAACAATCAAACAATTGACCTTAAACAAGGTAAAAATAATCTTAAAGAAGCATATTTAAAAATATCTGTATTTCTAAGAAGAAATTTTATACGATTAAACTCCATAATCACTATTGAGTATTTATAATTTAGAATGTTTCCATTTTAAAAATTTGTCAAAAAACTAAAGGGTAAAAATCATGCAAGAAGAGCATGAAATACGTCGTTCTTATGGGCTACAAACTGCTGGTAGTAAAGGAGTAGCTGGAAGGAAACGATATGCAATGGTAATTGACTTGCGGAAATGTATAGGTTGTAGGTCATGTATGGTAGCTTGTAAAGCAGAATTCGGAATTCCATTAGGAGTTTGGAGAACTTGGGTTAAGGAAGGTGATAAGGGTAGTTATCCAAATACTAGGCGGATATTTATGCCACGCTTATGTAATCACTGCGATTATCCGGTTTGTGTGCGTAACTGTCCCACTCAAGCAACTTTTAAGCATAAAGATGGTTTCGTATTGCAACGTTATAATCGTTGTATTGGTTGTCGTACTTGTATGGTTGCCTGTCCTTATAATGCTAGACATTTAATCCCAGCTAAACGAACTGATAAAAATTTACCTACTATGGTAGTGGATAAATGTACTTTCTGCATTCATCGAGTGAAAAAAGGTCTAGTTCCAGCTTGTGTCCAAGCCTGTGTTGGTGGAGCAAGAATTTTTGGGGATATGAATGATCCCAATAGTGAAGTGGCTAAATTGGCTTCCAAAGAAACTTTGACTGTATTGAAGCCAGAATTGGGAACTAGTCCATCGGTTTCTTATATCGGTGGTGATTGGGAATTGATGGATGAACCACATAGCTATACTAACCGCTCCAAATATATGAAAGAAGAGTTCAATACTTTCAAACGAAATCATAAAGGTGATGCGTTTGGTGATATTGTTGAAGGCGAGCCTACTATGCCACAAGTTGGTCAAAATATGGTTGGTTTTTTAAACACTATTCCACATAAAGCGAAAGGCGTATATGACGCATTTGTGAATTTTCTTTTTAAATAAGAGGTCAGTATGGACGAAAGTACCATTACTTATAATGTGTTCCACCATGTTGCGTGGGGAACCACTATCTCGGTTTATTTTTGGTTAGTTGGAGCTAGTGCTGGCTCCTTCGTAATTTCCAGTTTTGGTTGGGTGTTTGGGATTAAACGCTATAAACCACTGGCTTTAACAGCTTCTATAACTGCAATTTTTATGTTAATGCTAGTCCCAATTTTATTAATCTGGGATTTAGGTAAACCATTACGGTTTTTGTATCTAATGTTGCCTGGTTACTGGCATGCGACTGGACCAATGTCATGGGGTACTGCATTAATTTTTTCCTATCCCATTGCCATGATTATCTATACTTACTTCGTATTTAAGAATAATCCCTTTTGGGCAAAAACCATCGGTATTATTTCTATCATTTTAGCTTTATCTACTCATTGGTACACTGGCGTAGTGATGGAACTTAATCCAGGTCGTTTCTTAAATCATACCGCTTTAGCACCATTGCTATTTTTAACTGGGGCTTTTATATCTGGAATTGGCTTATTAATCCTAATTTTATGGGTGCAAAATATGATTGTTGCCATAAAAAATCGGATTGAATGGACACTAATAGAAGAAATGGCTCAATACATGATGTATGGATTAGTATTCGATGCCTTTCTCCTATTTTTAGATTTCATGCAAACATTGTATGGAAGTAATAGTGAAGTCATGGGTCATGAGGTGGTATTAATGGGTATATTTAGATTCCCTTATTTATGGCTAGAAATGGTAATTGGTTTAATTGTTCCATTTTTTATTCTCGTAACTCCTCTGAAAAAATTTAAAGCTGGAATTATATTAGCAGCATTACTAGTAGCAGTCGGAGTTTACGGAATGAGAGTTTGGTGGGTAATGGGCGGCCAGTATTTGCAAACATTCTATTAATGGTTAATTGTGAATTATTAATGGTTAATTAACACCTATTATTAACCATTCACGATTAAGTTTTAAACAAGAGGCCAAAAATGGCAAAAATTGACAGACGTGATTTCCTAAAAATAGGGGCAGCGACGACGGCAACTGCTGCTTGTCCAGCATTTATAGATGCTATGGAATTGCAACTTGGTGGAAAGGATTTTCATCAAATTAGAACTTATCATGCTCGTGACAGAAAACCCTATTTATGTACCATGTGTTCTTATTTTGATGGTGGATTTACCTATGCAGAAGCTGGAGAGGTTTTAAAAACTGAGGGTAATCCCAACCATATAGCTACCAGAGGTAAGTTTTGTAGTAAAGGACTAGCTTCTTTTTTTAGTGCTTCTGATCCAGATCGGATTTTGAACCCGTTGAAACGAGTTGGAGAGCGTGGAGCTGGCAAATGGCAAGAGATTACTTGGGAAGAAGCAATTAAAGAGGTTGCTGCCAAAGTAAGTGCTAATTTGGATAATGTAGATAGTATTTATCTAAATGAAGGTGGTTTTAAGGATAGTGGTGTGGTTCGATTTATGAATACCATTGGTTCGCACTCCATTATTCGCAGTCGTTTACAAGGTATAGGTACTGCTCCTAAACAGAAAGCTTTGGAACAAGTTACTGGAGCTAAATTTATGCTACCAGATTTAGAACATACCAAATATGTACTAAATTTTGGAGCTAATATTATGGAAACAGCCATGCCATTAGCTCAACGTTTGACCGATGGTATTGTAAATAATCGATTAAAATTAGTGACTTTTGACGTACGCATGTCTAATACTGCGGGTCGAAGTGATGAATGGTTGCCAGTATTTCCTGGTAGTGATGGCATAATTGCTTTGGCAATGGCTAACGTTATTATGCAGAAGGGTTTAGCTGATACTAATTTTATTTCTCATTGGGTTAATTATACGGCAGAAGAATTAGCTAAAAAATTAGAACAGTTTACTCCCGAAATGGCAGAACAAGCTAGTGGAGTTGCAGCTAAAACTATTATTAATATTGCAGTTGAATTTGCTAAATCTAAACCAGCTACAGTATTCAGTCATAATGGTCTGAGTTGGCATAAGGACGGTATTAGTAGTGAAGAAGCTTGCTTATTATTGGCAGCAATAACCGGTAATATTGATAATGAAGGTGGTGTTTGTTTGCCACGTCAGTTCAATGTTGCAGAACCACAACCAGCTCCAAAATCAACTGAAAAACTTACCAAAACTCTGTACTATAGATTCCCATTTGAAGTAAAAGATGGCAAACGTAAAGTGCAAATTCTATTTAATCATATGAGCAATCCAGTTTATTCTGCTCCAGCCGCTAGTATATGGCGAGAATTATTGCAAGATGCAGAACAGATTCCATATATAGTTGATTTTAGCCCATTTATGAGTGAAACTTCCGAGTTAGCTGATATAATTTTGCCTGATGTAGTGGATGTAGAACGGGATAATGTGGCTAGTAGTCCAACTGCTTTATGGCCTTGGATTACTATGACAATTCCTAACATAGAACCATTGGGTAAAGCTCAAGATGTCCGTATGACTTTGAAGCAAATAATAGCAGCTATTGATCCAAGTGGTGCTAAAGGTATGCAGCAATATTGGGATTTTTCAAATACTAAACAATGGGTTAAAGATGAAATTACAGCCACCGAAGGTACGGATAAAAAGACCTATAAAAGATTGAAATCTAAAGGTGTGTGGCCTAATTACGGCAAGATTGATCCGGCTGATAGAAAGATTTTGGATAAGAAAGGTGAACCAGTATTAGCCAATTACGGAACTTATAAAGAAAATGGTTTCGCTACTGAGTCTGGCAAAATGGAATTTAAATCTCCTTCTTGGAATGAAAATAGACAGCTTAAAGATTTGAAACCTAATGAATTTGTGTTTACTACTTTCAAAGTAGCTTATCAAACCTTATCCATGACTTCCAATCTGAAATATATTTCTGAAATGTATCATTCCAATCCAATGTGGATTAACAAAAATATAGCTAAAGAATTGGGAATTAGCGATAATAGTTTAGTTCGAGTTACCACTGAAGTTGGTTATATGGTCACTAAAGCTTTCTTAACTCAAGGAATTCATCCACAAGTAGTTGGAATGTCTACTTCAGTAGGTCGTTCTGCCTATGGTCGAGTGGCTCAAGCTGATCCAGATGCTCATACCCAATTTGTTAGAAAAGGGAAAGAAGACCCTGATATTGATGATAATTTATGGTGGCGAGATGCTGGTACTAATCCCAATGACATAATTCCATTAGCTATTGATCCAGAAAGTGGTATTCAAACTTGGAACGATATAATAGTGACTATTTCTCCAGCCGAACCTGACGATAAGTACGGCGATATTCAGGTTGATAACGCCAAGCATTTTGCCATTTATAAACAGTTGTTGAGGAGATTGAAAAATGAAATTTCCTAAAACTAGACTATGGTTTATTATTATTGGAATTACAGTCCTTGGATTGGTGATTGCAATTGCTGGCTGGAGTAGCACTCGCTTTAATAGGATAAGTGTTTGTACTACTTGTCATGAAATATTTGTGGATTATGATGAATATAAACAGACCGCTCCTTTAAGTGAATCTGTAGAAGATTTTAGACCTACTAAGGAGTATGATCCTGGTTACTTTAATGTAACTGTTGGTTGTGCTGAATGTCATGCCTATCCATATGAAGAATATAAGGAATCTCCACATTATGATAATGAACGTGGAGTGAAAGCTGGCTGTGTTGGCTGTCATGAACCACATAGCGTTAGAGAAATATTAGCTTGGAAATTCTTTTACATAAATTCTGGTAGTACAGGTGATAGTCCATTTCATGCTGTTTCAAATAGTTTACGTGATATTCCTGAATGGGAAAAATTACGGATTAAATTGGCTACTAAAGCACGCAAGAAGATGATGGAAGAAGATAGTGCAAAATGTAAAGTATGTCATAAAACTGAAGGTTTATGGTTTGCTAAGAAAAAGCAACACCAGACCACCAAAAAAACTTGTGTAAAATGTCACTATAATTTGGTACATAAATCGGTTAGATGGCACGATTAAATACGGTAGGTCTAATTAGCGGGAGCATAATATATGCACCACTAAAAATATAAACCAAGTTTCCAACTGTTATTAAGATTAAAAACCATGTAGGTTTAGTGTAATGAAACCACAACACATCAATTAAGTTTGGAATGTGGTGTATGACATTATGCGAGCTACATGGTTATATTAATCATAAAGTGTTTTGTTCAAATTGTTTCTTAGAAAAATAAAACTTAACTGGTTTAGTGTACATAAGTACCAACAACATTCCGCATAATATATCACTAATACTCCCAAACATCTCTGATAATGGAACTATAATAAATTCCTCTTCAACAAGAATAGATGGCAAATAAATTAAGATTAATATAACAAATAAAACTCTAGCCCAACGTTTAAAATTCCAAATACCTATAAAAAAAATTGTAAACAAGACAGTTAGAAAAATCATAAATAAAATTATAAACACAGTTTCTTTATTACTTATATTTCCAACATCTTGTTCTTGTGATGATAAGTATTGTTGTAAAGTATTAGGTAAAGTATCAATTAAAAATACATCTAAAACAATTGATGTAACTAATGTTAATACAAATAAAATTAAAATAAATCTAAAAAAATAGATTACTTTTCTGCTTTTTTCAAATGGTTTGTGAGACTTTTCCATGTTGTCCTCTATCCCATCATCTTTATTTTTAATAGTATTATTTTCTGTATCTTTTTGTATTTCATCAGTATCTTTACCATCTATTGATACCTTATCATCCGTACTTTCAGTATCTTTATCACCTACTGTAAAAGAAGATATTATGATAAACAATAATATTGCGGAACTAATAATCCAATGGTTTTGAATAAAAATCCATATGTAATCTATAACTGCCAATATATAACCTGAGATAAATATACCTAAAACTGATAAAATTTTCATATTTGTATTCCAATACAATTATTAGTGGGCAACAAAGTCACCCACCACTATCCTACAAAATTACCTCAAAAATCAGTCCTTGCAATACTAAGAACAATAAAATCAACCCTATGATAATCAAAGTTCCACCTAAAATTGAAGAATATTTTGCCATTCTCGCAGATGGAGCACCAACTAAATACCGTTCTAAAGTACCATCTTTAACCAACCGCTCATATTCAAATGGACGCTCTTCTTTAAACTCTGCCATTGTAATACGACCAGTGAACATAACCGTATCCTGTGGGAATTTATCAGGACGGAAATGACAATTAAAGAAATGAACGGTAAATAAGAACACCGCAGCCAAGAAGGCTTCTTCACCATGCACAATGGTTGCTACGTTGAATACCCAACCCGGCAAGAACATTGCGAAAAAATTAGGAAACCATAATACCAAACCGGAAAATCCAATAATAAACATACCCCAGAACGGAGCCCAATAATCAAATTTTTCAAAATAAGCCCAATGGTCAAATGCAGGACGTGGACCCTTATTAAAGAACCACTTCACCATTGCAATCACATCGTACATATCCTGCCAACGTGGTATCAATGAAGTTGGGCCAAACCATTTAAATGTTTTCCGGTTAGTCACAAATATTCGATAAAGTACCACCACTAAATGGCCAAAAAATATACCAGCAAAAGTTACCGCAGCAACTCTGTGAACTATAGCTGCAATCTCTGGTCCACCAAACATCTTCATAACATATGGAGCCCAAAAAGTTCCAGCATATAACACTGCCGTACCAGTTAAAGTCAATACCATAACCGCAATCGCTAATATCAAATGGGCCAATCGCCATGGCCAAGTAAATCGTTCTACATATTGACAAGTATCTGGATCAGTCGGATCACCATTATGATCAATATGAATATGAGCTTTACCAGTCTTTCGATCCATATATTCACGATAGAACCATAAAGCACTGTGCAACCAGAATACTAAAAATACCCCTACTAATAGAGCTATCATAAACTTGGTAACTATCCAAATTTGAGGATATTTAGCAAAATCATGCGAATGACCATGTGGTTGAAAAGTAGCAAACCCAGCCGTTGCATCTTCATGACACTCACGACAAGTCTCTAATCGATTATCTATATGAACTTTTGATTTTACATCATCAACTCTTTGCGTTTTATGAAATTCATGACACTCAAAACACTTAGCGGTGTGAGTATAACCAAGTTTAGATACTTGACCATGATAAGTATTGCGATAAGTATCATACTCTTCTTCATGACAATTACCACAACTTTCAGTAATCGCAATTTTTACAGGGTCTTCTTCTGGTGAAGCAATCGTATGAGCCGAGTGACAATCACTACACACCGCAGCTTCCATATTACCGTAGCGTTTTACTTCTGCACCATGTACTGATTGAGTATATTCCTTAAAAATCTCATCATGACAATTACCACAAGTTTCTGGGGTAGACAAGCGATAAGTTTGAGATTCTTTGTCATCTATTGGAAATACATTATGCTTACCGTGACATTGCCAACAAGTTGCATTTACTTGGTCAGGATTATCTTTATTAGGTTGAGCATGAATTGAATCTAAATAGTGACTAATATTTGTCAGTACTTTATTTTCAGTACCAGCCATGCGTTGAATATTTTCTTCATGGCACTTTACGCAGTCGGTAGAACGCTGCACATCTTTCTTATGCGGCATTTGTTTGATATCAACATGACAACCTACACATTTAGTTTCATTGTGTACGCTATCCATGAAAGTATCAGCATCTATATACAAAGAACGTTCACGTACGGGGCTACCACTATCAAACTCTGAAACTGCAAAATCAGTTGCACCTTCCACATTATGACACTCAAGACATACTTTATTAGTAGTTTCTTCAGTGATCAAACGAGGTTCAGTAAGGCTTTTGCGATATTCTTCAGATAGTTCTGCTTGAGCTGTTATATTAAATAACATCAACAGTAGTAGAAGCTTTCCCGCTATAAAATGGGAAAATTTCATCATATTTTAATCCTTATAATAAAGAATGACGCTGGAACGTCATGGTAGGCATCCCCAACGAAGACGTTGGGAACAAAAATGAAAAAATAATTCTTAATTAAAATTTTAAACCAAGATTTTGAATTTTATTAAGAATTAACATCATTACTTCTCTTGTAAATAACGCTCTTTAAATTGCTTACGAGCAGCTGTATTTTTAGCCTTAGCATCGGCAGAATGGTTGTTGAACCATTTATGCTCTTTAGTAGCTAAAATTCCATCCAATACTTTACGTACCGCATCAGCACCAGCTTTATTACCATTTTTAGTAGCTTTAGCAATTAAAGCATTAACTTGAGGAACTAATTCGGTATAAAATATCTTAGATACTTCATACAAACCATGCCATTGAGTGTAATCTGGAGCATTCATTGAAGCACCTTGAGTTGCACTGCGACCAGCATGATGCCATAGCTGATACCAAGTCCATTCAACTTTATCATCAAATAAAACATCGGCAGTTATAAGTCCATTTTTTTCCATTGTTTCCATCAATATAGCTCCGGGTTTGGAGAACTTATTGTTATATAAATTCACTACAGCATCAAATTGCTCATAGAAATTATTAACTAAACCGCCAGTATGACAAGAACGGCAAACTGATTTCATATCTTTACGACGTAATAACCAAGGTTTGACTTTTTTACCTAAAGCTATCGATTTAGCATCAATTTTCTCAGCTATTGGTGGACGTAAAGTCCAACTTATACGCTCTCCAGTATCATGAGTTACTGGCGTTTCTGTAGTTGCTGACATATGACAGGTAGCACAAGTTGGAGCAGCTTCATAATCTTCCCCAGCTACCCATTTTGGAGAACTAAGATTCATTTTATCCACATTAGCGTAAAAACTAATACCATGCTTAGATTCGTCATAAATTTCTTTTTGTGGATGGTCTGGACCTAAATGGCAATAACCACAGGCTTCTGGCCGGCGTACTTGTTCAACCGAAAATTGATGGCGTTGGTGACAAGCGTTACAAGCACCTTTAGAATCATCTGGATTTATTCGACCGATACCAGTATTTGGCCAAGTGGTTGGATCGATATCACCATTAGGCAAAATATTTATTTTGGAACCATGACATTGAGCACAACCACTCACATCAGCTGGAGATTTATCATGAAAACTAGTAGCACCTTCTACCATTTCAGCTAATATATGGTCTGGTGATCCAACAACTTCAGCTGCATTTGCATGACGACTTTTAGCAAATTGACGAGCTTCTTCATTATGACATTCACCACAATCTTTAGGTGATACGATTACGGAAATCAAGAAGTCTTTATGTCGAATTACATCAGGATCATTAACATCAGCCTTATGACATTCGTAACAACCTACATTAGCACCATAATGCTTAGAATTTCCCCATTGTTGATAGATACTAGGATTTTCCTTCCTATGACAAGATGCACAATTAGCACTTTCTTTACTTAAATTTTTAAAAGGTTTTAGCAATTTGGCTCTATCAGCAGCAAACGCTCCTGAACTGGTCAAAATAGCAAATGAGATAGCTACAAGAAGTGCGATAAATGTTTTACCAAACTCTCGCACCGAAAATAACGATTGTTTCATGTATTTTATCCTTAAGGGAAGGTTGAAATTAAATTGTTTCTAAATCTATTAAAATATACTCTAATTAATGAAAAGTATCGATATTCCTAAATTAATAAATTTTTAACTACAATCATTGGAATCCAAATTTTATCTTAATTTTAAGTAAAGTTTGAACTTCCATTTTTTAAAAGCATAACATAAGAATAAATGTAATTTTATCACATGTTGTATTCCTAAAGTTAAATAGTATTTTGAAACAAACTATACCCTACAATCAAATAGAAAAAATATATTCATCAATAAATATATTATATATATGTATAATGAGTTTACAAATTATACCAAATAGTTCCAATAAATATATTTTTATCTATTTGATTATAAAAACTATTGTTAATGCTGTATCCAAAGATATTTTTGAATAAATTGTAGCTTGTTTAAATTTAGGCCTAGGTTTTTTATTAATCTAAACACCGTTTAAACACCGTTCAAAATTTATTTTCCTGAATCAGAATTTTTAAATTGGTAAAAGCAGTCTCAATACTATTTTAAGTTAAGATCACCCCTACAATAATTATTTGTGTAAGAGCAATCTATCCTTAATTCAATAACATTGAGGCAGAAATTTTAATGCTAAAATTCAATCGGTAACTAATCCTACTTCTTTTCAAACAATCCAGCAAAATAAGCTTGCCATTTACGCCGTTTTTTCACCATACCAGGGTAAGGTTTCACTGGTTCAAACTGAGGTGAGGTCTGTTTAGAATCATTATCTGAGGCTTTATATACTCGTACCGCCACATCAAACCAAGCTGCTTGACCAGTAACTGGGTCAGAATTAGAAATGTGATCGCCATATTCATGTGCTGGTAATTCTTCGGAAATTATATGATTTAACAAGAAACCTTGTTGTGATTCATTAGCATTCGGAGCTAATCCCCAAGCTCCAGAAGCTTTTCCAATAGCATTCCAAGTCCACACAGTACCAGGTTCAACCGCTTCACTAAACTTACACTGACAGCGTATCCGCTTATGATGTGATTCCACCCACACCCAATCCCCATCTTTAAATCCATTGGCAATCCCAATTTTTGGATTAACGAACAGATAATTATAAGTATGAATTTGTCGCAACCAAGCATTTTGAGAATCCCAAGAATGATACATTGCCATCGGCCGTTGGGTAAGTGCTTTAAGCGGGTAAACGTTGGTATCAATTAATTGCCATTCTAACGGCTCATAATAAAATGGTAACGGATCAAAATAAGTTGCCACTCGTTCTCGCAAATGATCTGGTGGTTGCTTACCATCCCATTTACCTTGAGCAGCTAATCTAAACTTCTGTAAGACCTCAGAATAAACATGAATCATAATTGGCTCGGCATAGCGGATGAGACCATGATGTCTAGCCCAATGTAAATAACCTTTATTCCAATTTCGCATATATTGATAAGATTTTGGTAACTCGTAATGATACACATTATTATTTTGTTCATACATCTGCCATTGGCGTTGATTTGGTTCACCACGCATGAACTTTTTGCCATCTTTACCTCGCCACCCAGCCAAAAATCCAATCCCTGGGGCAGCTTCAAAATTAAGTACAAAATCTGGATAATTTTTATACTTACGAGAACCTTCTTCGTCGATAAAAATTGGCAATTTGAGCCGATACCCTAACTCAATAAGAACATCTTGAAATGGTTTGCACTCGCCTTTAGGAGGTAAAATCGGAATCCGTACCGAATCAACTGGACCATCAAATTCAGAAATTGGTCGATCCAACATTGACATCACATCATGCCGTTCCAAATAAGTGGTATCTGGCAATACTAAATCAGCAAAACCAACTATTTCCGACTGATACGCATCACAAACCACTAGGAAAGGTATTTTATATTCACCATTTTCATCCTTATCAGTCAGCATATTACGAACTTCACTAGTATTCATAGAAGAGTTCCATGCCATATTAGCCATAAAAATCATCATTGTATCAATCGAATATGGATCGTTACGCCAAGCATTGGTAATCGCATTGTGCATTAAACCATGAACTGATAACGGATATTCCCACGAGAAAGCTTTATCCAATCGAACTGGTTCACCTTTGTCATCTACAAATAAATCATCAGGTTCTGCTGGCCAACCCAATGGCATCCCATCTAACGGCGTATCTGGCTGAACTGAATTTGGTTTTTTTGGTGGTTTAGCACAGGGAGGAATTGGACGTGGGAATGGTGGCCGATGGCGAAAACCTCCAGGTCGATCAATAGTTCCCAACAAAGTCATTAAAATACTTAAAGCTCGAATGCTATGAAAACCATTGGAATGAGCTGCTAAACCACGCATGGCATGAAAAGCAATCGGATTACCAGTAACTGTCTTATGCTCATTATCCCAGCAATCTGTCCATTCAATCGGTAATTCAATTTTATGGTCTCGAGCCATAATTCCCATTTCATAAGCTAATTTTTTAATAGAATCTGCTGGAATTCCAGTAATCCCTTCTGCCCATTCAGGAGTATTTTTCTCAACTCGCTCTTTCAATAACTGGAAAGCTGTTTTAACTAGCGTACCATCATCCAACTTAAATTCGCCCAATAAATATGGATCAACACCACTGGTATGAGTAGAAATAGCTTTATTTAATTCCCGATCCCACCAAAGTTTATTTTGTGGATCAAAACAACCTTCTTCCGGTGGTATTTCAAATCGAACAAACATGCCATATTCAGTGCTATTTTCCTCCATATTAACAAGTTCGGGAGAATTGGTGTACTGCACTAGAAAATCACGGTCATACAAACCCTGCTTAATCAGCTCATGGATTAAAGCTAATATCAAAGCACCATCAGTACCAGTTTTAATCGGTATCCATTGATCTGCAATTGCTGAATAACCAGTTCTGATTGGATTGATGGAAATAAATCGGCCACCATTACGTTTAAACTTAGATAGCTCAATTTTCATCGGATTAGAATGATGATCTTCAGCCGTGCCGAACATTACAAATAGTTTAGCTCTTTCTAGATCTGGACCTCCAAATTCCCAGAAAGAACCACCCATGGTATAAATCATTCCAGCAGCCATGTTGACGGAACAAAAACCACCATGAGCAGCATAGTTTGGTGTACCAAATTGTTTAGCAAATAAACCTGTTAAAGCTTGCATTTGATCCCGACCAGTGAATAATGCAAATTTCTTTGGGTCTTCAGCTCTGATTTTGCTTAAACGTTCTGCTAGAATATTAAAGGCTTCTTCCCAAGATATGGCTTCAAATTTGGAAGCTCCTCGTTCAGTACCAGGTTTGCGTCGCAACGGTTTGGTCAAACGAGCGGGAGAATATTGTTTCATAATCCCCGAAGCACCTTTAGCACAGATTACGCCCTTATTGAGTGGATGATCGGGATTACCTTGAATATAACGTATTTCACCATCACGTAACGTTACACGAATACCACAACGGCAAGCACACATATAACAAGTCGTGTTTTTGACTTCAACATGGCCTGCATCTCTATCGGATTGGTTAGTAGGGTCTTGCATAATTTTTAGAAGCTATTGAGAGGGTTAAAATAGAATTGTGAGTTAATTTTTATTCTATCATTATCTTTATATTGTGTACAATTTTCTAACAGATTTAGAAATAACTTTATTTTCAATAACCTTATTTCCAATATTTTTTTAAACTTTAACTAGGTATAAACATATTATATCCTATACAACAAAATATAAAGATGATAAACTGTTATAACTTCCATTGAATCATGGTATTTTCCATATTATATACTTATCTCGCTCTAATTTAGGAAACAAGAGTTGATTGGCTTTCATTAAGGTCAGAAAATGCTATTGCTCAAGCTATTGCTCAAATAGTATTTTTTAAATATAATTATAAAAAACGACACCAAATTTAATTACCATAGGAACAAAAATAATGACAGCCCAAAAACTTAATACTGATTTACAAAAAATTGTTGATGCTCGTCACCATGATCCTTTTTCGGTGTTGGGCAAACATTCTACTAATGGTAAAACTACAGTACGTGTTTATATTCCTTATGCTGAAACAGTCACTATCGCAGAAGGTAACTTGCCTCTGCAACGTGTGGAAGGAACTGATATATTTGAATGGCAAGGTGATGCTGAGGTACCAGAACATTACCGACTAATTTGGCGAGATAAAGAATATCGTGATCATATTACTCATGATCCATATAGTTTTTTACCACAATTAGCTGATTTTGACATGCATTTATTCAGCGAAGGAAAGCATTGGCATGCCTACCGTTTTTTAGGAGCTCATATTCATCAAACTGATGGGATTGGAGGGGTATTATTTGCGGTTTGGGCTCCAAATGCAGAACGAATTAGCATAGTTGGTAATTTTAATCGTTGGGATGGACGTTCTCATCCAATGCGATCACATGGAGGTAATGGAATTTGGGAATTATTTATTCCAGATATTGGTCCTGGTACCTTATACAAGTTTGAAATTCGTAATCGTCAAACAGGTGAAATACTTTTAAAATCTGATCCTTATGGGCAGTATTTTGAACTGCGTCCTAACACTGCTTCTATCGTGGTGAATAATATTCCCTACGATTGGCAAGATACAAAATGGATGGAAAAACGGAAAAATTGGGATTGGTTGCACACACCAATGTCTATTTATGAAGTTCATTTAGGTTCTTGGCAACGTGGCCCTGAAGGTGAATTTTTAAATTATCGAGCAATTGCTAAATTATTAGTAGAATATGTAACTGATTTAGGTTTTAGCCATATTGAATTAATGCCAATTACTGAACATCCTTTTGATGGTTCTTGGGGTTATCAAACTACTGGATATTATGCTCCAACCAGTCGTTATGGAACTCCAGAAGACTTCCGTTACTTTGTTGACTATTGTCATCAACATAACATTGGAGTAATTTTAGACTGGGTACCAGCTCATTTTCCTAAAGATGCTCATGGATTAGGTCGTTTTGATGGCACCCCTTTGTACGAACATGAAGACCCACGCAAAGGTGAACATTTAGATTGGTCAACTTTAATTTATAATTATAGCCGTTATGAAGTTAAAAATTTTTTACTTTCCAGTGCGTTATACTGGTTAAGAGAAATGCACTTAGATGGTTTACGAGTAGATGCTGTCGCTTCGATGCTTTACTTAGATTATTCACGAGAAGAATGGATTCCAAATGAATTTGGTGGCAGAGAAAACTTAGAAGCAATCGAGTTTATGCGTGAACTAAATATAGTTGCTCATGCTGAACATCCTGGTGCATTAATCATGGCTGAAGAATCAACTTCATGGCCTCAAGTTACTAGGCCAGCAGATGGTGGAGGACTTGGTTTCAGCCTTAAATGGAATATGGGTTGGATGAACGATACTTT
>DRQV01000004.1 GCA_011371325.1 Thioploca sp. | reverse complement strand
TCATCGTCATGAACTGATTTTAATAGATCGCGTTTTTCTTGCGAAAGATTGGCTTCTAACTGATGTAAAAATAGAGTGGTTTCATCTAATAAACGAGCAGGTGAACTCGCTGATTTAACTGTGATATTATCAGAATATTGTTGTAATATATCCTCTTCTACCTCATTTAAATCACGATTAGCATAAATAATAACCGGAACTTGAGATAATTCTTCCTCATGACAAAGCTGTTTAATCAATTGAATCCCAGGATCTTGGGCTACTCCTATATCAACCACCACACAGTCAAATTGTTCTGCATGTAGTTGTTGAATGGCAGAATTTTGCGTTGTTGCGAATTTGGTTTGGATATTTTCATCACCAACTAATTTTATTATATCGTATTGTCGTTCTTCATCAACTACTAATAACAGATTTTTTATAGTTTTAGTTATAAATCGTTCTATTTTTTTGAAAGCTTGACCTAATTGTTCTATATTAATCGGTTTTAATAAATAACCAATCGCTCCCATTTGTTTAGCATCTCTTTCCTCTTCAGCAGCAGATATAAAATGTACCGGAATATGCCTAGTATTTGGATTTTCTTTTAAACGTTCCATCACTGTCCAACCATCCATTTGTGGTAAACCAATATCCAGAATGATCGCACTAGGTAAATATTTATTAGCTAGTTCTAAACCAGTTTTACCATCAACAGCCCAAATACATTTAAAAGCTTTTTCTTGAGCCAATTCCATCAAAATACCAGAGAAATCATAATCATCATCAATAATTAAAATTACTTTATCATCATCAGTTAAATTATTTCTATCATCAATTATGGTTACTTCTTCAATTGTACTTATTGGTAATTTTTCAGGCTTATCTGTCTCTACAGTTTCTGTTGAAATTGGAATAAAATTTTCCTCTCCATCGTTATTTGGAACTGTCTGTATTTCATTTAAATATAAAGTAAAAGTGCTACCATGTTGTTCTTCACTAGTTAATTGTAATTCTCCTCCTAATAGTTTAGCTAGTTGCCGAGAAATTGACAAACCTAAACCAGTGCCTCCATAACGCCTACTAGTTGTGCCATCAACTTGTTTAAATGCCTCAAAAATTTCATGCTGTTTTTGTTCTGGAATGCCGATCCCAGTATCAATCACACTAATTGCAATTGCCGTATCTGGTTTGTAAGTATTATTTAAAGTTACAGTATTTGCTGGACGATGAATGACTAATTTAATTCCACCTCTGGTAGTAAATTTAAATGCGTTAGATAGCAAATTAGTGATTATTTGGTTTAATCTTTGAATATCTGTATACCAAAATTTTGGTACATTTTCAGCAGAACTTATTTCTAAATTTAACTTTTTATCTTCAGCAACATGTCTAAACTTACATTCAATACCTTCTAAAAAGTCAGCCAGAGAAACATTTTCCAAATTAACTTCCATTTTACCAGCTTCTACTTTAGATAAATCAAGTATATCATTGATAAGTAGCAATAATTCTGAACCGGCATTATGAATAGTAGTTGCATATTCAATTTGTTTATCGGTCAAATTACTATTACGATTATCAGCTAATAATTGAGCAAGAATTAACATGCTATTCAATGGAGTACGCAATTCATGTGACATATTAGCCAAAAATTCAGATTTATATTTAGTGCTAAGTTCTAATGCTTTAGCTTTAGTTTCTAACTCTTGTTTGCTTTTTTCCAATTCCGATGTTTTATCTTCTAATACATTATTGGCTACTCGTAATTCTTCTTGTTGAGCTTGTAACTCTTCATTTGCTGCTTGTAATTCTTCCTGTTGTGACTGTAATTCTTCATTATTAGCTTGTAATTGCTCTTGTTGGGCTTGTAGCTCTTCATTACTAGCTTGTAATTCTTCTTGTTGTTCTTGTAATATAGATTCAGCTTGTTTTTGATCACTAATATCTCGAATAATGCCAATAAACATCCGAGTTTCATCTGATGGCATTTCTTCAACTGCAATATCTATTGGAAAAGTAGCACCATCTCTACGTTGAGCTATCAATTCACGTCGTTTACCAACTAATTTAGCTACTCCAGTATTAATATAATTAACCAAATATTGATCATGTTCAGTATGATAAGGTTCTGGTATCAGCTTATTAATATTTTGTCCAACTATCTCCGACCATGAATAACCGAAAATTTGTTCAGCTGCTGGATTAAAAGTATCAATAATACCTTGTTCATCAATAGTAATTATTGCATCTACTACCGTGTCAACAATTGCTCGAATTCGTTCTTCACTTTCCAACATTTCTTGTTGCTGGTTTTGTAAATTTTCAGTAAGCTGTTGTGACTCATCTAATAAAACCTGCATCTTTAATCTTGATTGAGCCGAATGGATACTGATAGCTATATTATCAGCTACTTGATCTAATAATTCTATTTCTGCGTTGGTAAAATGACGGGAATTAGCTAATTCTAAAACTCCTAAAATTTGCTCCTCATAAATCAATGGTATTACAAATATATCAATTGTTTTTGGTTCAGCTAAACCGGATATAATAGATATATGTTCAACTGTTACTTTATTAAATAAAATACTTTTTTTCTCAAAGGCAGCTTGACCCACTAAACCTTCACCTATTTTAAATTCATTAATATTATGTTGACGTTGTTTGTAAGCGTAACTACTATTCAATTTAAAACTATCATCTTCAGCTAAGAAAAATATTCCAGCTTGAGCATTGACATAAGTTGCTAAATAATTGATTATATTTTGGGTCAGAACGTTTAAATCCTGTTCGCCACGCATAATTTCATTTAGTTTAGTTTGACCCGTTTTCAACCAATCAGATTTTTGGCTAATATCAGTAATCT
>DRQV01000003.1 GCA_011371325.1 Thioploca sp. | reverse complement strand
TTCAAATGACTTAAAAAATTTTTAAATTGTAGGTATTACTAATGCATCTAATATACCAGTTTATTTTAAATATTTTTTGAATAATTTTCCAAATTTTGCATCATTTTTTGAATTTATATTCAAAATCAATTAGAATGGTATTATTTACCTAAATTCATTACGAAGGATTCATCTTATGATTGACACAGATGGTTATAGAATGAATGTGGGTATCATTATAGCGAATCAAGATGGGCAATTATTATGGGCAAAAAGAATCAGACAAAATGCTTGGCAATTTCCACAAGGCGGTGTCAAAGTCCATGAAACTCCAAAACAAGCTTTGTTTCGAGAACTGTACGAAGAGTTAGGTTTAACTATTAAACAAGTACATGTGTTAGGTGCAACTCGTGATTGGTTGCGTTATCGTTTGCCACATCATTTGATACGTTATCATCAACAACCTTTATGTATTGGTCAAAAACAAATTTGGTACATTTTACGTTTACTAGCTGACGATAATAATGTTAGTTTAGATTGTAGTAATACTCCAGAATTTGATCAATGGTCATGGGTTGATTATTGGTATCCATTGACAGAAGTTGTTTATTTTAAAAAAGAAGTATATGAAAATGCTTTGGCAGAGCTACATCCTTTAGTATCCTCATATAAACGTCGAGTAACTTATAAATTATCCCAAAAAACAACTGGGACAGATTTATTAGCTAATTATAAAAATGGATTGGATAAGCATAGCCTTGTATATTAATGATTTGTTTAAAATATGGCTGTTAAAAACCAAAATTTGTTAACACAGGATTTTATAAATGCTAGTTATACCAGCAATTGATCTAAAAGATGGTCAATGTGTAAGATTAAAACAAGGTCGTATGGAAGATGATACTATATTTTCTAATGAACCAGTAAAAATGGCAGAACGTTGGATAAATACTGGGGCTCGTCGTTTACATATTGTAGATTTAAATGGAGCTTTTGCTGGTAAACCGGTTAATGCTTCAGTAATAAAAGAAATTACAAAAACTTATCCTAATATTCCGATTCAAGTTGGTGGTGGTATTCGTGATAAAGAAACTATTCAAGCTTATCTAAATATTGGGGTAAAATATGTAATTATAGGTACTAAAGCAATTGAAAATCCTGAGTTTATTACTGAAATATGTCAAGATTTTCCTGGCCATATTATAGTTGGTTTAGATGCTCGTGATGGTAAAGTTGCTACTGATGGTTGGGCAAAAATATCTAAATATAGTGCTATTGATATGGCACAAAGATTTGCTAAAGATGGAGTAGAAGCTATTATATATACTGATATCAGCCGAGATGGTATGATGCAGGGTTTAAATGTGGCTACAACTGTTGAATTAGCTAAAACAATATCGATTCCAGTAATAGCTGCTGGAGGAGTTACTACCATTGAAGATATTGTAGCCTTATGTAAAGTGGAAGCTCAAGGTATTTATGGAGCTATCACTGGTAGAGCTATTTATGAAGGTACTTTAGATTTTGCCAAAGCTCAAAAACTAGCTGATGATTTTTAATCTTGTGAGTTACATTATTTAATAATAAATTTTGTAACTCCAATTGTTATAACCTATTTTCAACATTTCTAGTTGGGAATATTTCAAATTATAAAATCCCTCATGTTTAAATTTTATCTACTAATTATTTTAATCTGTTCAAGCATAATTTTCCAACCAGTCTATGCAATAATTACGGTTGTGTCTGGTGATAAACAAGTTATGAAATTGGAAACTAATTCTGAAGATGTTGTGTTTAAAGTTATTGATGAACAAGGTAACCCAAATACTAGAGAAACAGTTAAATTTCAATTAACCAACCCATTTGGTAATACGGTAGTTTTACAAGGTTTAACCACATATCGTGCAGAACCAAATAATGATGGAGAAGTTATAACTAGTTTACAAAATCCTACAGTTGTAGGAAATTATATTATTATAGCCAAACTAGAAACAGATGTTACTCAATCTGCGAATGCAGTAATAATAGTTGAATCATTAGATGATAAACCCACTGATATAAATAATCCACCGGTTGTTGATATTCCAATAGAAACTTCAGTCAAATTATCTTTAGTTGCTGGTGATAAACAAACGATTAAGGCTGGTTTTGCTTCTGAGGATATTATATTTCAAGTTACAGATGAGCAAGGTAATCCAACTACTGGGCAAATAGTTAAATTCCAATTACAAGATTCCACTGGTAGTATTACCACTTTGCAAGGTTTGACTGTTTATGAATCTCAATCAAATGCTGATGGGCAAGTTAAAACTAGCATGCAAAGTACTGGGAATATAGGTAATTATTCCATAATAGCTAAGTTACCAGGAAATGCTATTCAATCGGCAAATGCTAATATTATTGTAACAGCTGGATTAGTCGATATATTTAAAGTTGTAGCTGGTAATAATCAAACTATTTTTACTGGTGACACTTCTGCTAATATCTCCTTCCAACTAATTGATGCTTTTAATAATAATATTCCAAATGAAATAATTAATTTTCAAGTCATTGATCCAAATGGTAATATTATGGATAATGGTATTACTACCGCAACTAGTGATGTTAATGGAATAGTTATGAGCCGTTTAGAACCAGTCAGTGTGAAAGGTAATTATGTTATCAAAGCTACGTTGGCCAGCGATATTAACAGAACAGTACAAGCCACGATTCAAGTTGTTGCAGCAGTACCTGTTTTACCTAGTTTAGGATTTGGCACATTTATTAATGAACAAGCTGAGTTAATTGATAATAGTGCTATTTTTAATGGTGGAATAGCAGTTAATGATATTAATTTTAGCCAAGAAACAATTTTAAACGCTGGAGATTTAATTGTTATTGAGGGTTTTATAACTGTTGCAGATGAACATGTTGGTAATAAAGCAGACATTATTTTGCTTGCTAGTTATAATTCTTTAAATAATCCAGAATTATTTTTTATGGTTGATAGTGGTCAAAATATCCAGATTTGGAATGGAGATTTAAATAACTTAATAGCATATGAAGAAATTGCTAGTTTAGAAAAAACTCAATTTGTGCCAATATACGAAGGTAAACTTAATGATATTGGAATTTGGAAAATATATTTTGGATATCGGTTAGAAGATGGCACAATTGTATTTAATGGTAATCAAAGTATTAATTGTGCAGTTAAAAATTGATATAATATTACTACTCAGTTAAATAATGTTTTAGAAATGTAAATTTGGTTGTTATTTCAGAAATATAGGCAGAGCTGAGTAGTTATCATTAATAACTTCACCATATTTATAATAAAAAAGCAATATTTTTACCCAGTTTTTTAATAGCATTACTTTCAATTTGACGGATTCGTTCGGCTGATACTTGATAGTCTTTAGCTAATTCCTGCAAAGTAACTTTTTTATCACTAAGCCAACGTTTTTGCAAAATATCTTGACTACGATTGTCTAATTTTTTAATGGCAGTATACAAATGTCCATAACCACGATCTCGCCAATTATATTGTTCTACTAAAACAGCAGGATCATAACGATTATCCTCTAAATAGCCAGATGGAGCATATGTTTCTCCTTCTTCTTCATCACCGTCGGTTGGACTATCAAATGAAATATCATGACTATTTAAACGTTTTTCCATCTCTCGTACATCTTTAGTATTAACCCCCAAATCTTCTGCAACCTTTTCAACCTCAGCTTGAGTTAACCAACCTAAACGTTTTTTTGCACTACGCAAATTAAAAAATAACTTACGTTGTGATTTAGTTGTTGCTACTTTAACAATTCGCCAGTTGCGTAAAATATATTCATGGATTTCTGCCCGAATCCAATGTACAGCAAAAGATACTAAACGCACTCCAAAACTAGGATCGAATCTTTTTACTGCCTTCATCAATCCAATATTACCTTCTTGAATTAAATCTGCTTGTGGCAAACCATAACCACGATAACTATTTGCAATATGCATTACAAAACGTAAATGCGACATAACTAAAATGCGGGCTGCTTCTAAATCATTATTACTTTGTAGTATTTCTGCTAATTCACGCTCTTGTTCAACTGTTAACATAGGAATCGTTTTAATTGTCTGAGAATAATTTTCAATGCTAGAACCAGGAATAGTAAGACTTTGGTTTAAAGGTAATTTATATGACATAATATTTCCTCCATTGTATTCTTGACCATTGTAGTCAAGTATTATAAAAAAGTCAAGTTATTTTTTATGTTGATAATATATTTAAAACTGTATAATTTAAAATATTTATTAACAATTTTTCCATTATTTCATAACTTGGATTTTACATGCCTACACGAATTAAAAAATTGCAAAATTGGTTACAAACAGAGTTAAATATTATCAATCCTCAATTAATAGCTATTACTAATGATGCTAGTTTTCGGCGTTATTTCCGAATAATTATAGATGATGTTTCTCATATTGTAATGGATGCTCCACCAGATAAGGAGGATTGTTATCCTTTTATTGATATAGCTAATCGTTTAACTACAAGTGGACTAAATGTACCTAAAATAATAGCTAGTGATCTTACTCAAGGTTTTTTATTATTAACAGATTTAGGATCACAGCTATATTTGGAAAACTTAGATACAACTAAAGTTGATAAATTATACAAAGATGCAATAACTGCTTTAGTTACAATGCAAGTTAAAACAGCTAGTGATAGTTTACCAATTTATAATCATACTCTATTGCATAATGAAATGAATTTATTTACCGATTGGTTGGTAGATAAACATTTAAACTTATCATTATCTAAAATACAACAGGCTAAGTTAGCAACTTGTTTTGAATTACTGAGTCAATCTGCTCTTAGCCAACCTCAGGTATTCGTCCATCGTGATTACCATTCCCGTAATTTAATGGTAACTTCTCACAATAACCCGGGAATTTTAGATTTTCAGGATGCAGTAATTGGCCCAATAACTTATGATCTGGTATCCCTATTAAGAGATTGCTACGTTAATTGGCCACGCAAACAATTAAATGAATGGTTAGAATATTATCATATTCTAATATATCAAAATAATCTGGTAAAATCAATTGATAATTTTTTACGTTGGTTTGATTGGATGGGAATTCAACGACATCTTAAGGCTAGTGGTATTTTTGCTCGTTTATATCATCGAGATGGAAAATCTGGTTATTTAAAGGATATTCCGAGAACTTTAAATTATATAGTAGAAGTAAGTGGTGATTATCCAGAACTAAAATACTTACATGAATTAGTAAGTGAGCAAATATTATTAAAGCTTTAATTTGGTAATTATTCTGTATGGGTAATAATCCTGTATGCAAAATTTTACAGGATTATTATATACTTCCATTATAATCAATTAGTTTTCCATATTCCATTTTTAATATTCTATCTGCAACATGGAAATAATGGTCATCATGAGTAACCGCAATTACAGTTTTACCTTGTCGTTTTAAATCTAATAATATTTCTTCATAAAACCGCTTTTTAAAGTGTGGGTCTTGATCAGCAGCCAATTCATCAAAAATATAAATTTGTTTATCTTCCAATACAGAACTTATAAAAGCTAGACGTTTTTTTTGCCCGGTTGATAAATCAATATGAGAAAATTTACCATCAATATATTTAGTTTTTTTAGTTAATTCCATCAAATTTAATAAATTTTTTAATTGTTTTTCGTCAACATCATGCAAACCATAAAGCCTATCAAATAGGTGAAAATCAGTAAAAATAATTGCAAATAATTCCCGATAACTTTGATAAGTAGTATGATCTATCTTTTCATCATCAATGTAAATAGAACCACTGGTTGGATAATAAAGACCTGTTAATAATTTTAATAAAGTTGATTTGCCACTGCCATTACCACCAACTATGAATAATAATTCTCCTTGTTGAATACTAAGATTAGTTGGAGTTATAGAAAATAATCTTTCTCCTTGTTTATCAAAATAATTAAAAGTTACCTCAGAAAATTTAATCATTTGAAATTTATCTGGCGGATCGGTAATAAATGAATCACTATGCGAATTGATAGCATTGTCTAATTTTTTTTCTAAATCATAAATACCATTCAATGCTACATTGGTACGAGACAACATAGGTTCTGTAACTGTAATCAAATTTATCGGGCCAATTATAAATAAAGTTGCCGTGGTAACCTTAAAAATTATGTCTGTTGAAATCATAGAATATAAAGGTAAGATAAAAACCAAAAATGGCAATAATATATAAAAAGCCACTCTGGCAATTATAAGTATATCAATAAATTTAATACTAGCAGTAACTTTAAGTTGTTCAGTTTCAATAGAAATTTGTTCGGCCTGTTGAAATACATCATCACTTTTACGATGATTAATTTTAATTTCTTTAAAACCTTCTAAAATATGATTTAAGGTTCTAAAAAATCTAATTTCTTTTTTATTGGCTTTTTTCAGTGCTTGAGTGGCTAATTTATTGGTAGTAATTCGCCAAAATACTGTTGTTCCAAGAATTATTATAGAAATCAAAAAACTAAGAGGTGATAACCAAGCTATATAAAGTAAACTGAAAATAAGCACTATTGTAGATTGAACAGAAAAAACTACAAAAATAATAGCTTGGGATATTATACTGCTATCTTGGGTTAACTTAGAATAGATTTCACTATATCCACCTATATTTTCTATAAATAATAATTCAGTATGACGAATTTTATTAACAATTCTTACTCTAACCTTACGAATTGCTGTTTCAAGTGCAATAGAGGCTTGAGAAAGAGCATATTTTTGAGTATAGATATATAATATGAAAGCAGTAATATATAATAAAAAAACATGAGTTTCAATATTCTTATTTAAGACATTTTCTGCCCCTGAATTGATAAGAGCCAACAACATGCCATTAGCTAGGCCTGAAATAATTGCTACTGATGCAATTTGGCCTTGTGGCAAGTCGGATTCTTTACTAAAGAATTCGAATAGATTCACGATATTTTTTTATGGTCACTAGGGAAAGGAGGCTTCCATCCTTTATTTAAGTGGATAAAAGGATGGATGGAGTTTTATTGTTTACTTACAAAATTTTGTCCTTCTTCAAAAAGCTGATGCAAGTGTTCTTTCATCTTATCTGCTTCAAAATTAAGAAAAGTACCACCAGATTCAAAATGTTCTATAAATATTTTACCAACTGCATATGTTGTTGCACCAAACAAAGTCGCACTACTAGCGAAACTAGAAGCTTGCCCAGCTACAGGTATTAATTTAATTAGATTAGATGCTAAATATTTAGTCATCGTGAATGTGATGATATCACTTAATAAAGATGCTATTAATGACTTCACTAAATTGCGAGAAAAAGGTACTTCATACTGTTTAGCAATACTATGCACCATTTTTAATTGGACTCCGGATAAAGCAGCCAAATCAACTAATGGTAATGGAACAATTGCTATAGCCATTGAACCTAAAGCATATTTATTAACAGTACTATGAGCTTGTGTTGCTCTATCAACCCTACTGTCAATAGCTGCTTTTATATTAATAATTTCTTTATTTTCTATAGATTGTTCTTCCATTTATTTCTCCTAAGTAAAAGTACAATATGGTTTAACGAAAAAAATTATCCTAAATTTCGATAAACCACAATATTATGTTTAAGCTTCTGCAGGTTTAGCTTCTTCTTTCTTTTTCATGAATTTCTTCATTAAAAAATAAGTCCCTGCTCCAACTAAAGAGCCACCAATAATTGCTATTCCAACTGGGTGAGCAATTAAAAAAGTTTTAGTAGAACCTAAAGTTGTCAATGCAGATTTGCTAGTAGTTATTTCAGTTCCTGTTGCCATGATTTTCCTCTATAAAAATTTAAGTAGAATGTTCACAATAAAGTTATCTAAGCAATTAACTTAGAAATAATTCGTTATATTTAGATAATTTTCTAAATATGGGAACGAACAAACCATTTTTTATTAGAACATTAATTACTATACTTAAAAGAAAAATTACAGTCAAGTTTAAATTTAATTATTTGATCTATTTCCAATAATGAAAGATATAATAAAGTATTTATTACTCCTATTCCAATCCCCACCAGCCGCCACTGAATTAATCCGCCCAAACCTGCGGAAACTACAACACAAAACTACATAATATCATTAAATTTTTCATAGTATTCTCTTTTAAAAACTATTTATCATTATCTTCTAACAAATAAAAACTATCCATTTTAGCTGCTTTTTTATCTAATGTCACGGTCGTTTTACAACCATATAACTGATTAGTCTCACCTAATAACGCATCAGAAAAATCCATATTTTGTACTTGATAAGCCTCTAATGCACACCAAGTCCTTACAAGTTTTTCCACAATAAAATTACCTGTTTCAAGAATAAGCTTTAAAGTTTCAGCAACCTGTTCTCGCTTATAATTATAGGAACTTTCCAGAACCCAAACAATTTCACACAATACAATATTACTGATATAACAAGGTTCTTGCTCAGTACATTCTTTTTTTTAAAATTTAGAAACCAAAGGTGATTGAACCGAATCATCCTGTACAATATAACGAATTAATATATTAGTATCAATACCTAACACAACTCACTTCCACGCTGACGAATAGCAGCATCCATTTCCTCAAGTGTCACAGTTTCTTTAGGTGCTTTAAGAAACCCCTCAAGTTCGGAAATATCACGTTTTATAGGACGAACAATGACTTGACCATTTGGTTCAATTGTAAAACTAATACGATGTCCTGAACGTAAATGTAAATAATCTTGTATAACTTTTGGTATAAATGTCTGCCCATCATCTTTCACAGTTACAATATTCACAGAATTTTTCATTATTGGAAAAAATTCTCCTAATTTCTGCAATCTTTGAAATTGAGCTTCTTCCCCTAAACACATAATTGACTAAAGCTTCCACTTCTAAATATCCCAACATGTACTTATGGCCATTCTCTTTAGAACAATGACAAAATATACAGTTTAGTTGAGATCGACTTATCTAATTTATACGCCACTAATAAATCGGCATGGTAGGTGATTAAGAAATTATCTGCCACGTAAAAATAAGTTATCTAATTTTTTTAAATCTAATTCTACCCAAGTTGGTCGACCATGATTACATTGATTACCACGTTCAGTTTTTTCCATATCTCGCAATAAACTATTCATCTCATTGACTGTTAAATGGTGATTGGCTCGGACTGAATTGTTACAGGCCGAAGTAGCTAAGACTTCTAGTTCATGTTCTTGCAATCGAGAACTAGTTTCAAATTGAGATAAATCTGCTAATACATCTCGAATTAATTTAGCAATATCCGTATCAGCTAATAAACTAGGAACTTGACGTATAGCTAGTGTTTCTAGTCCAGTTCTACCAATTTCAAAACCTAATTTCTCAAATAATTCCAAATGTTGTTCTGTTTGTTCTGCTTCATTTTCACTAACTGTAATCGTAATTGGTACTAATAAAACCTGAGCATTTACTTCCTGCAATTTCCAAGCAAGTTTTAATTTTTCATAGGTAATTCGTTCATGAGCAGCGTGCATATCTACTAATATTAAGCCATTTTTATTTTCAGCTAAAATATAAATTCCATGCAGTTGAGCAAGTGCATAACCTAATGGTGGAATTGGTTCAGCAACTGGTTGACTATAAGATAACTCTGGTTGTAAAGCCTGATATGTCTGATTAGTTTCGTTAATTTTTGAGAAAGATGGAACAGAATTTAATGAATAATTTGGAGTTCGAGTTGGTTCAGATGAAAAGCTTTGTGGTAATGCTTCATTCTGATCGTTAGGTGAAGTTTGAGCTAAATAATCTTCCAAAGTTGCTACTAAGAAACCATGCACTAAACCAGTTTGCACAAACCGTACTTCATTTTTAGTTGGATGCACGTTGACATCTATTTCATTAGGAGGAATTGTTAAATATAATACATAACCAGAATGACGACCAGAAT
>DRQV01000002.1 GCA_011371325.1 Thioploca sp. | reverse complement strand
TGCTAAAATTTTTGAAATAGATTTAATGGAACTACTTAATTTTGGAGAGAAAGGATTTGTTTGCTTGATAGGGGTAGGGGATAATAATAGTTGTAATGATAACAAGATATTTGATAATTCAAATGCACAACACGAAATAGAAAAACTCCAACTTGAGGTTAAATACTTGAAGGAAATGATTGAGCTTATGAAAGGAAAATTGAGCCACGAATAATTATTTCAATAAATATCATAGTTATCCTATTTTGAACGAAATAGCAATTATAATTCTTAACTGGCAAGGTTGGCAAAATACCGTAGCCTGTTTAGATTCACTCCAACAGCTTTCTTACACTCCTACTATTATTGTCTGTGACAATGCTTCTGAGGATGATTCATTTGAGCAAATTTTAACTTGGGCTCAACAACATTATTCTCCTACCAAAATTGGTGTTTTTTCTCATAATCGCTTTACTACTGATGCACTAAATCATTCTTTTGTGTTAATTCAAACTGGGGCTAATTTAGGTTTTGCTGGTGGCAATAATATTGGAATACGGTATGCTTTAATTACTAAACATTACAAATACTTATGGTTATTAAATAACGATACTATTGTAAATTCTAATTCTTTGGCCAAACTGTACGAATATTCTATCGCTAATCCTCAGATTGCTTTACTTGGAAGCACAGTAATGAATTATTATCAACGAGATACCATCCAATGTGCTGGTGGCTGTCGTTATTTCCCATTATTTACTATTTTTAAACCAATGTTAGCTGGCCAACTAGTTAAAAAAGTCCAACAACACCCAATAAAAATTGACTATGTATATGGAGCCTCCATGTTTTTCCAAGTAGAAGCCATCCGCAAAATAGGTTTATTAAATGAAGAATATTTCTTATTTTATGAAGAATTAGATTACTGTCAACGATTAATCCGACAAAATTATAAAATTGGTTGGTGTCGAGATAGTCTGGTTTATCATAAAGGTAGTGCTAGTATTGGTAACGTAACTGAAGGTAATTTGGATAAAATAAAACAGGCTAATTATTATGAGAACTTAAGTACGCTAAAATATACGGCTAATTTTCATCGTTATTTATTGCCATTAGTATTGATAACTAGATTTATCGGGAAAAGTTTAGCTTTAATTAAACGGCGAGATTTTTATCTATTTGAACCATTGTTTAAAGCATATAAAGATTTTATTTTTAGATGAATTATAAAAACTTCAAGTATATCAATGATAATTCTATGCTATAATAGAAAAAATTATTTACATATCTAGTTGTATTTCAAATTAAAGACTTAGATAATTCATAAATAATGCGTCTTAGTAAACTCAAATTAACTGGTTTTAAATCCTTTGTAGATTACACAACACTTGCGTTCCCAAGTAATCGAATTGGAGTTGTTGGGCCAAATGGCTGTGGTAAATCCAATGTTATTGATGCTGTCCGCTGGGTGATGGGGGAAAGCTCGGCCAAGCAATTACGTGGTTCATCCATGAGTGATGTAATTTTTAATGGTTCTCGTAATCGTAAAGCTATTGAACAAGCTTCCATAGAATTAGTTTTTGAGAATGTTAATGTACCACAATATCCACAACAGTCTGAAATTGCAGTAAAAAGACAAATATCTCGTAAAGGCCAATCAGTTTACTTTATCAATGGAGTTCGCTGTCGTAGAAAAGATATTACCGACCTATTTTTAGGCACTGGTTTAGGCCCACGTAGCTATGCCATAATTGAACAAGGTACAATTTCCCGTTTGATTGAAGCTAGACCAGAAGAATTACGAGTTTTTTTTGAAGAAGCTGCGGGAATTTCCAAATATAAAGAACGTCGTAAAGAAACTGAATTACGCATGAGGCATACTCGGGAAAATCTTACTAGATTAGAGGATTTACAAAATGAACTGGATAAACAGTTAGCTAAATTAAAAAGACAAGCTAAACAAGCAACTAAATTCCAAGAATTAAAAAAATCTCATCACTTATTAAAAGCTCAATTACAGGCAATCCGTTGGCATGCTTTGGATATAGCGGTACAAGATCAACAACAATATATTGATGAACAAGTAGCAGTTTTAGAAAAAGATTTATTATCTTTACAAGATTTTGATTCTACTCATAAACAACAGCGTAAAGCCCAAAATATTGCTCAAAGCACCTTAACAGAAGCTCAAAATAATTTCCACATTATAGATACTGCAATAACCAAATTAGAGCAGAATATCCTGCATGCTAATGAACGTTGTGAACAATTACAATTTGATTTAGAGCAAGTAGAAAGATTACAGACTGAAACCAGCCAAACTTTAAATTCGGATAAGCAACAATTAGTTAAATTAGAAACTAATCTTGTTGATACAGAAGCTTTATTAACAATTAAATTAGAATCTGAAGCAATGGCTGAACAGTCTTTACAGGAATCTCAAAATCAGCTAGAAGAATGGCAATATAATTGGGATGCTTTTAACCAACGTTCTGCTGAACCAACTCAACGAGCTCAAATTGAACGAGCTAGAACTGAAAATTTAGAACAAAGATTAGAGCAGAACAAGCAACGTTTACAGCGTTTACAACAGGAAAATGATAATTTAGATATTATTGAATTAGAACAAGTTGTGGCTGATTTGGAAACAAAAATAGCTAATGTTAAAACTGATTTAATGCAGGCTGAGAATATTTTAACTAAGCATTATGAGGAAGTAACCAAACTACGTTCCATCACTGAAAATCAATCTTCTCAGTTACAAGAACAACAAGCAGAAGTACATAAACTTAATGGTAGATTAGCTTCATTAGAAACTTTGCAAGAATCTGCCTTAGGAACTAATGATAATGATCTAAATGCTTGGTTACAAAGCTATGGTTTGCATGATGTACCTCGTTTAGCTCAATCGATAAAAGTAGAAGCTGGTTGGGAAATAGCCGTGGAAATAGTGTTAGGAACTAAGTTACAAGCTTTGTGTATAGAAGACATGACAATTTTGCAAGAAGCATTGCTAAATCCACCAGCCGGTAAATTATCTCTATTTGAAATTCCTCATCATATTGAAAATAACGAAAATAATACTACAAGTTTATTACTGAATAAAATTCAAGCACCTTGGCCTCTGTCTAGTTTATTAGCTGGGGTTCGAGTAGCTGATGATATTAAAACTGCTTGTCAGATTCGTAAGCAATTGGCAGAACATGAGTCAGTAATTACCTCAACTGGTTTATGGTTTGGTTCGCAATGGTTATATAGTCAGCAAGAAGTTGATGAAAATGCTGGAATTTTAGCTCGTAAACAGGAAATTACTAAAATTACTACTAAGTTGGATAGTTTAAATGTAACGGTACAACAGCTTACTACCGAATTAGAACAAAATCGGATAGCTTTATATGCCCAAGAAAATTCTCGGGAACAAGCTCAACAACAATTCAATGTTACTCAACGACAAGAAGCAGATTTACAATCTAAGCATAGTGGCAAACAAGTCCAATTAGAACATAGCAAAGCTCAATTGCAACGCTTAAATAAAGAACAATACGAATTAACTCAACAAATTAGTCAAGATGAAATAGACTTACAAACAACTCGTGATAAGCTACATACTGCTTTAGAAGAAATGGAAATATTAGCTGATGAACGAGATGATTTAACTCAACAACGGGATTTATATCAAGAAACTGTAGCTCAAACTAGTCAAATTTGGCAATCTATTAAAGATGAACGACATAAGATAGAAGTAAAATTAGAATCATTGCGTACTGATCAATCCAGATTACAACAAGGTATTGAGCGGTTGCAAAATCAATTAGAACAGTTATCTGAACAGAATTATGATTTGCAACAAAGTTTAATCAAACAATCTGAACCATTGGATGATATGGAAACAGAATTGCTTGCTTATCAGCATAAAAAAACTGAAGCAGAGGAAATTTTAACCCAAGCTAAACAAACTTATGAGCATCTGGAAGCAACATTAAATGATTATGATGGAGAACGACATAGATTAGAAGCAAAATGTACTGAATTACGAGCTGATATTGAGCAAGCTAAAATGGAATGTCAGGCTAATGAGGTGCGACGACAAGGTTTGGATGAACAATTGGCTGAAATGGAATTTGGTCCAGTAGCATTGTTAGCTGATTTACCGGAATATGCTGATGAAAAAAGCTGGCATGCTCAAATTGAAGCTGTAGAACGTAAGTTGGAAAAACTAGGTTCAGTTAATTTAGCTGCTTTAGATGAATTTGAGGAACAAGCAGAACGTAAACAAAAACTTGATGAACAGACTGATGATTTAAATAAAGCCATGCAAGCTTTGGAAAATGCGATAAAAACTATAGATCGAGAGACTAAGACTAGGTTTAAAGAAACAATTGATAAAGTTAATGTTTTTTTGCAGGATATGTTTCCTCGCTTGTTTGGTGGTGGAGAAGCTAATATCCAGTTGATTGGGGATGATATTCTAAAAGCTGGAGTTACGATTATGGCTCACCCACCTGGTAAACGTAATACTAATATTCACTTGCTGTCTGGTGGTGAAAAGGCGTTGACGGCAATAGCGTTGGTATTTGCGATATTTAAGTTAAATCCAGCACCATTTTGTATGTTAGATGAGGTTGATGCTCCACTCGATGATACTAATGTGGGACGTTTCTGTGCCTTGGTTAAAGCTATGTCAGAAACTGTGCAATTTATTTTTATTTCCCATAATAAGATTACTATGGAAATAGCTGATCAATTGATAGGTGTTACTATGCAGGAAGCTGGAGTTTCACGTTTGGTTACAGTAGATGTTGATATGGCGGTTAGTATGATTAATTAGTTGGGCTCAGTGCCTTGTAATCTATACTAAATTTGCATCAAACAATTCTGGTATAATTTGATCATCATTTAAATGGTAAAAAATTATAATAGCCATATTTTATGGCAGGCTTGAATTAATTCTCGAAATAAATATTTGTTTATATTCTAAATTTAACTATTCACTATAGAATCACTTTAATTATTTATAATGAGTTCAAATATTTTATCTTTTACAAATCTATCTAAAATCTGTATTCTAATCAGTCAAACTTTAAAGGATTAAATTATGCCGTTAATCGTGCAAAAATATGGAGGCACATCAGTAGGTTCAACTGAACGAATTATTGCTGTTGCTAAAAAAATTATAGCAGCTAAATCGCAAGGAAATGATATAGTAGTAGTGGTCTCTGCCATGAGTGGAGAAACTAATCGTTTGGTGAGTCTTGCTAAAGAAATTGCTGAATCACCTAATGCTCGAGAATTTGATGTTTTATTAGCAACTGGTGAACAAGTTACTATCAGTTTGTTAAGTATGGCTCTTGCCGAACAAGGCTGTCCAGCTCGTTCTTATACTGGAGGCCAAGTATCGATTTTGACCGATAATGTTCATAATAAAGCTCGTATTCTGGAAATTACTGATAAGAAAATTCATAATGATTTAAATCAGGGTAAAGTGGTAGTAGTGGCTGGCTTTCAAGGAATTGATGTTGAAGGCAATATTACTACCTTAGGTCGTGGTGGTTCAGATACTACAGCAGTTGCATTGGCAGCAGCTTTAAAAGCAGATGAATGTCAAATTTATACCGATGTTGATGGAGTTTATACAACTGATCCTAGAGTTGTTCCAGATGCACGTCGACTTGAACAGATTTGCTTTGAAGAAATGTTAGAAATGGCGAGTTTGGGTTCAAAAGTATTACAAATTCGTTCGGTGGAATTTGCAAGTAAATATAATGTGCCATTGAGAGTATTATCCTCTTTTGAAGATGGAAATGGTACATTGATTAAAATGGAGAATGATAAAATGGAAAAAGCTTTAATTTCAGGTATAGCATTTAGTCGTGATGAAGCGAAATTAACTTTGATAGGAGTGAAAGATAGCCCAGGTATTGCTGCCCATATTTTGACTCCTATTTCAGAAGCAAATGTTGAAGTTGATATGATTATCCAAAATAAAGGTAAGAATAATACCACTGATTTTACATTTACAGTACATCGCAATGACTATGCTAAAGCTTTAAATACATTAACTAATTTAAGTAAAGAATTAGAGGTTAAAGAAATATTGGGTGATGATAAAATTGTCAAAATCTCACTGGTTGGAGTTGGAATGCGTTCTCACGCTGGAATTGCTAGTACAATGTTCAAAACTTTAGCTGATGAAGGTATTAATATTCAGATGATTTCTACTTCAGAAATTAAAATTTCGGTGATTGTTAACGAGAAGTATTTAGAGCTAGGAGTAAGGTCTTTACATACTGCTTTTGATTTAGAAAAGGTATAAAAACCCACTCAATACTAAGATATTTTTATTAAAGCATGTTAAAATGCGTTCGATACCTCAATAAGTTTGAAATAAAGGAGAAAATCTATGTTGATTTTGACAAGGCGTGTTGGTGAATCGCTTATGGTAGGTGATGATATAGTGATTACTGTATTAGGTGTTAAAGGTAACCAAGTAAGAATTGGTGTTAACGCACCAAAGGAAATCGCTGTTCATCGTGAGGAGATTTATCATCGTATTCAACAGGAAAAATTTCAGAATGATGATCCAGTAGATTACGATTATTGAGGTATAATTTAAAACACAAATTATGGAATTTGCTAATAATTTACAATTTGTATTCAATTAAATATTCAATATTTTCTTCTATTTAATTACAATATCTGCTATTATTTTATCGTCATCATATTCATATGTAAAATAATCAATTCAAAAACACCTGTTATGTGACTAAACCAGAGGAAATATTAAAATGATAGAAATACGTATACATGGGCGAGGTGGACAAGGTAATGTTGTTGCTGCATATTTATTAGCTATGGCAGCCTTTGAAGAAGGGCGTTATGGGCAAGCTTTTCCTAATTTTGGGGCTGAACGTCGTGGAGCCCCAGTTATAGCTTTTGTACGGATTGATAATGAAAATATTTTACGTCGTAATCAAATACTTACTCCTGCATTTTTAATCATTCAAGATCAAGCATTGTTACATGTTTCTGGAGTAACTAATGGACTATTACCAAATGGTAAAATTTTAGTAAATTCTCCGCAAAGTAGCGATGAATTAAGCCAACAACTCGGTAAAGAGGTAATTTCTATTCAAGCATCAATGTTAGCCAAAAAAATTTTAGGCCGGCCAGTACCTAATACTACTTTACTAGCTGCTTTCTTTGCTTTAACTGGTATGTTATCTCAAGAATCTTTGAGGAAAGTTTTACAGCATAAATTTAAAGATGCGGTGTTGGAAAAAAATTTATTATTAATTCAAAAAGCTGTAGAATTAGTCCCAGCTGGTTTATGGCAACAGGAGACAGATAATGTTACAAGCTCTTGAAGGTTCACAGGCAGTGGCTCAGGCAGTAGCGTTATGTCGCCCACAAGTTATAGCTGCTTATCCGATTACTCCTCAGACTCATATTGTAGAAAATATATCTAAGCTAGTTGCTAATGGTAAATTAAAATGTGAATTCATCAGTGTAGAAAGTGAATTTTCAGCGGCTTCAGTAGTTTTGGGGGCAGCAGTTGCTGGCTCTCGAGCTTATACTGCAACCGCTTCACAAGGTATTTTACTAATGGCAGAAGTGTTATATAATATTGCTGGTTTACGAGTACCATTGGTGATGACTTGTGCTAATCGAGCTATTTCCAGTCCATTATCAATTTGGAATGACCAACAAGATTCTATGGCAGTACGGGATGCTGGTTGGATTCAATTATATTGTGCTGATAATCAAGAAGCTGTCGATACCACCATTCAAGCTTATAAAATTGCAGAGCGAACTGAATTACCAGTTATGGTATGTATGGATGGTTTTACTTTAACTCATACTCTGGAAAGTATTAATATTCCAAACCAAGAACAAGTGGATAATTTTTTACCTGAATATAAATTTTCTCGCACTTTGGATCCCCAAAACCCTATTAGTATTGGTACTTTAGTTTCACCAGATTTTTATTCCGAAGCTCGTCATTCGCATCATATTGCCATCTTAAATGCTGAAGCTGAAATTATTTCCGCTAATCAAGATTGGGAAAAAATAACTGGCCGTAATTCTGGTGGATTATTGACTATCGAAGGACCGACGGAGGCTAAAGTGGCTATATTAACTATTGGCTCTGTATATGGTACTTTGCGAGCCGCAATAGAAAAATTTGATTTAGAACAACCAATTAAATTGATTAAATTACGTTCCTTTCGACCTTTCCCAATCGATGCGTTAAAAACAGTTTGTAAAGGCTTAGAGCATGTTATTGTATTAGAACGAGCAATTGGTTTAGGTAGTGGTGCTATCATTGGTTTAGAAGTTTTGGCTGCTTTAACAGAATTAGATCATCCTCCCAAAGTACATAAGTTTGCTGCTGGTTTGGGCGGTAGAGATATTCCATTAGAAATATTGCCTCGTTTGTTAGCTACTTTGAATGAATCTAGTGATGGAAGATTCCGAATTTTTGATGTTGAATTAGACAAGTTACCTGAGGAGGATAGATAATGCAAATTTCCCAATTACGTGATCGACAACCACGTTTTCGCGGCTTAGAATCTGGTCATCGAGCTTGTCTTGGTTGTGCTGAAGCTTTGGCGGCTAGATTAGTTACCGAGGCTGCTGGCCCAGATGTAATGGTGGCTAATGCTACTGGTTGTTTAGAAATTTTTACTACTCCTTGGCCAGAATCAGCTTGGCGAATTCCTTGGATTCATTCATTATTTGAAAATTCCAGTGCAGTGGCTGCTGGGATGGAAGCAGCATTAAAAGTGCAAGGTAAATCGACTAAAGTTTTAGCATTTGGAGGTGATGGTGCAACATTTGATATTGGGTTTCAATCTTTATCTGGTATGTTGGAACGTGGTCAAAATGTATTATACGTATGTTTTGATAATGAAGCTTATATGAATACTGGAATTCAACGTTCTAGTTCTACTCCTCATGCAGCGATTACAACTACCTCACCACCGGGCAAAGAACGGATGGGAAAACGACATTTGAAAAAAGATATTGTGTCAATTATTGCTGCTCATCATATTCCTTATGCAGCAACGACTTCGGTAGCTTATCCATCTGATATTCGTAAAAAAGTTCGAAGGGCAATGGCAATTGAAGGTTCTACTTTTCTCCAAATTCATTGTCCCTGTCCATTGGGTTGGGGTCATGAAGGTCATAAAAGCATTGAAGTAGCTAGGTTAGCAGTACAAACAGGTTTATTTCCAATAATTGAATTGGAACGTGGTGGTTTAGCAGGAGCGATGCCATTACGTAATGTTAGGCCAGTAGTAGAATATTTACGGGAACAACAACGATTTAAACATCTGTTTACCGATGAATTACGGGCTAAGGAAGAATTAGAACATATTCAAGCAATAGCTGATCATAATATTGAAATTTATGGTTTGCATAGTGATGGTAATAAGGATGTGTTTGATAGTGAAGGAATGGATACGGTACGACGTGGTGGAATGCGTTGGGCTTGATTACCTGGGAATTAAATCTTTAAATGCAATGAAGAATTAATTACATCAATCGTGTATTTAAATATGACTCGAAAGATGTAATTTGTAAACTTATTATATCCTCATAGCTTTGTCAATTTGACATCACGGCTATATATTTAGGAATAGATTGGTAAAAATTCTCAAATAAAAATCATTAACATTAATTATCATTTATTTTAAACGAAATTGGCTCGTTGCCATTAAAGACAATTTTTCCTGCTTCTAAACGATAGCCTATGTATACAGTATATGGAATTACTGGTAATCCGGCTAATGAACCTTCGTAGATTGTGCTTTGTAAAGTATTAGATAATTTAATATTTTCTTCAGCAGCAATGATAGAAGGTATATCTCCATTCCATAATTCCCAAGTTAAATAATCGTTCCCACGCATGAAAAATACTGGATTTTCCAAATGTAATAATGCTAATATTAGAATATCCGCTGTTTCTCCAACATCAAAATCATCAATAGTAGTAGTGACTGAAATTGTGACAGTTGAATCGATGTCCAGTTGATTACTAGTTACCCCTTCTTGTTTTGTAACTATCTGATTAAAAAAATAAGATTCAGTTTCAATCTTACTACCAGTTGAGTCGATTGCCATACCAATTGAACCTTTTGCTAAATTTGTCTTAGAATCAAGATTGAATACTAAAATACCTTTTGTATTTAATTCAGTACGGCTGCTAACATTAATATAATATATTTTATTAGCATCAAGAGTTACATTAATTTGTGAATAATCATGATGATCATCAATATCGTCATTGCAAGCTAATTCAGTTAAAGGATGCTTAGTTCCAGACCATAAGGACAATACAGTATTATAATCAGAAGCTAAAGTATTTAACTGTAAACTTTGCGTAGTGTTGGATTTATATTGATACCAAACGCTATTATAGGCACTGGTGGCACATGCTGATAAAACTTCATTAGCATCGGTACTTGCTGTATTGACCTGTTGAGTATGAGTATACGGAATATTTTTAATTTCAATTGCATTAGCTAAATTATCATTATTTAAAATATTTAAAGATTTAGCATTGAAGGTTAGTTTTCCCGTTTCTTTATTAAAACCATTAATACCAATTAGATATTTAGTTCCTCCTGTTAATTCGGCACTAAGTTGAGACTGCATGGTAGATTCTGTGCCATTGTCATTACAAATTAATTCAGTTAATGGATATTGTTCTCCAGTCCAAATACCAAGTACAGTATCATAATTAGAACCATAAGTATCAAAAACTATTTCTTCATTAATAGTAGGGCTATATTGATACCAAACACTGGCTTCACTGAATGTACATGTAGGAAATCCTTCAAGAGATTCTGTAGTTGCATCAAAAGTATCTTGTGTGTTGGTATAAGGTAATTTTAAAATATTAATAGCACTATCTAAATTATCATTAATTGGAGCGGAGTATACTGGTAATAGTGTAATCAATAGAAGGATAAAACTAAATGTTTTTAATTTCATAAAAATTCTCCAAAAAAAATAGGGGCAGAAATTGCCCCTTTAAATTTAACTATAGTAAGGAGGTGTTATCTCCTATAAAATTATATATTATTTAGCATCTTCCAAACCTTGTTGAGCTATAATCCTTTCTATATCACAACTATTAGGCCAAGAAATTGCCTCAATATCAGAATATACTTCTGTATCATATTTCAACACAATATTGCTTGGGTTTTCTAGAGTTGCATCTCTAGGTATAACTGGGCAACCATCTGTTGTAGCTCTCCAACCATATATATTGAAATCTCCAGCTTCGTGGATAGCAAATAATAAAACATTGTTATTTGCCATGTCTAAAGCTTCTATTTGCCCTGAAATCGAACAAATCTTAGTTTCACCAGTAGAACTATCCCATGAATATAGTGTAGAATTGCTAGCACTAGTATCACCAGTACCATTACTATTTTCAACCAGATATAATACTTGATCTTGATTATCCCAAGCCATACCTTCAATAGCAAATTGAGAATAATCAGTTTCATTAGAAGATGCCTTTTTACCAACACCAGTATTCACATCAACAATCAATGGTCCGGCTTTTCTATCTGACCATGCCCATAATTCACCGTCAGATTTAAAAGAAATAGCAGATACTTCACCACGCCAAATAGGACCTGGATTAACTATTTTAGTAGGAATACCAGTTGTTGTATCGATTGTATATAATAATCCATCTGGATAATCAGGAAAATCAGGTTCATCAATTCTTTCTCTATCACTAGAAGGAACGGGGTAAGGAATTCCAGCATCATCACCAGATGAGGCATATAATATGCCTGTAATAGGATCAGTGTCTAATCCCTCAAGATCATATCCATATAATATGCTACCTAATTCTGTTACTACACCTGTATATGGAGTAATAGCAAAGATTCCAGTATCATTTAAGAGTTGATCATTTAAAGCGTAAAAACTAGGAGCATGACAAGTATCAAAGACTATATCTTCTCTGACATTAAATCCAAAATCAACTGTGGAATTAATTTTTCCAGCTATATCATTTATATCTTCTGGAGTAGTTAGAGTTACTGCTAATGATACTACACCATGACCAGGTATTAAATCACCACCATTACTGTCATTATCAATTCCATCATCTGGATCAGAGCCACCTAAAGAACTTACCATAGCACGGGGTTGAATAGAGTCATTATCATTTAATGGACCACCAACTACAAAGTTTTCTGGTGCTATTTGAACTATGTAATCACCTGGCTTTAATTCTTCGAATAAGTAATAGCCTGGGGTACCGCTTTTGGTAAAGGTAACCATACTTGATAATTGTTGATCAACATTAGCTGTATACTCATTATTACCATCAGTATCACGATATAAGTTCACTCGTACACCATTAATGCCTTCATCACCATCATCAACACTGTAAGTACCATTTAGGCCTTCATCCTTATCTATCCAAACTTGATTACCTAAAGATAAGTCACCAATAATTTTGAATATGCCAGCATCTAAACTTTGATTAAACTCATTCTTGCCTAAAGTAACAATGTTTGTTACACCATTATTATCTACATCAGAATCTTCTAAATCTGATGAACCTTCATCTTTAATAGTGAAATACTCAGCATCTTCTGGTAAGGTAAATTTAACAAAATAATTGCCAGGTCCAAGGTCTTCAAATAGATAACTACCATCAGCCGCAGTGTTAGTAGTTGCAACTTCCAAATCTGTTGCTACATCTGCTACACCATTACCATCATCACGATATAAAGTAACTTTAACTCCACTGATAGCTAAATCCTTGCTTTCATCTTGTATACCATTTTGATTACGATCAAACCATACATAGTCACCTAATGCAGCAGTTCCTTTCTCTATCAATCCCATATCCCAACTATAATCAATGGTATCATCCAATAAATGCACTACCATAGTAGAATTAGTTTCTGGATTAACATCTGAATCAATAATATCATCATCACCTTTATCTTGAGGAGATATAGCATAACCAACTGGTGGTTCAAATTTAACAAAATAATCTCCACCATCTAAGAATGAGAAAATATAGAATCCAGGATTATCATCTGGGCCATTAGCTGTTCTAGTAAAATCAACTAATTCATCATCAATAGTATTAGCAATACCATCCGTTCCTGGTTTATAAACTTCAACTTTAACACCATTTAGACCCACTTCATCATTATCTTGGAGGCCATTAGCATTAGTATCTAACCAGACCCTATCACCCAAAACTGCTGGTTCAAAATCAACCACTTCAACGCCAACTTTAATTGGTTCTGAAGGTAGTAATTGTTCACCATTATCTACTCTAGTAGCAACATAACCAAATGAATTCCAAGCAATTGAAGGATCAGTTTCAGTACCTAAAGTTGCATTGATTGGAGCTGACATTGGCCATTCTAATTGTAATTGATCGCCTGGTTCAAATATTTTATCACCAAAATCAAAGCGTAATGAACGTACCGATGCAATATCACTTGGTATGTTAGTTGACCATTGTGGGTCTTTACATTCAGGTGGATTGGTTGGTAAAACCTCAGCCCGACAAGGATTTTCTTCAGTACTATAAGATACGATGATACCATTACCAGCATCCACAGCACCTCTAAGATGAGGTTGCCACTCTGATTCACGTTGAGATAAATCAATAACTCCAGTATCAGATATGAATGGCAAAATATCTACAACCACAACATTAGTCATAGAGATATTTCCAACATTTCTAACAGTTAAGCGATAGTCCAGAGTACCACCCCTAGCAGTTTTACCCCAAGCTGGATAACGGTGATATTGATAATCTAATTGGCCACGAACTAATTTGATTGATTCCATAGCAGCCACTTTGCTTGCAGTGATGAGAGCTTCATCGCTAGAACATAATAGTTCTTCTACATCACCATCACCATCAATATCATTGGCATCAGCAATTTTATCAATACAGCCAGCTAAGTTAATTGCACTATTTGGGATTTCAGCAATAGAATAAGCTCGATTACCTATCAAACCAGGTAACGTTGTAGTTTTAACCCTAAGAGTTACGGTTATTTTAAATTTATCCCATTGTTTAAATGAATAAGAATTATCTCCTGTCCAATCCCAATATAATACTGTCTTACCATTTTGGTTAATTTTTTTGGAGAAAGATGGTGAAGGAATACCTAAAGTTTGGGATTTAACATTCCAACTTAAATACTCCAGATTGTCATCTAATATATCAACCATACTTGGATTTACCAATAAAGTGACAGCCTGATTTCTTAATGCAATAGTATATGTTACAACATCACCTGGAGTAATAGTCGATATTCCTAAAACAGTCTTAACTATCTTTGGTTTTGCTGTAGCATAAACTACTTCAGTCGTTTTAGTATAACTATTACTTTTTGAACTCGCTTCAGCAAAAGCAGTATTCTTAATAAGATCGCCAACTTTTACTAGTTCGCCATTTCTAGCTTCTGGTAATACATTAACTGAAAAACCAGTGGCTTTATCTCTATTAACATCAGATCTAAAACCAACGGGCAAAGAGGATGGAAATCCCCATTTTAAATCAGTTATATACTCACCTTCAGCTAAATTTAATGACGTTACATCAATAGATTGCATTGGGGGTGTACTAAATGGGCTATCTGCTACTGCTGTCCAATTGGAATTGTTACTCGTTTTGTATTCAACAGTCATTGGAATTGAACCATCTTCTTGATTATTATCCCCAACTCTTATTTTAGTAACTACCAATTGAGATGGTATGGTATCGGTGATTACCATATTTGTAAGGTCAACATTACCAGTATTTTTAACTGTAAATCCATAGTCAAAACTACCTTCTGGTATAATTTTATTTGGCCCTTGTTTTAAAACTGAAAAGTCAATAACTCCTTCACCTAAACCAGGTCCAAAATAATTAGTCACTTCCGCAGTATAAACTTGTGGTTCTGTTACACCAGCTATAGTACCAGAAGCAGTAACTAAATTAGTTATATCACCTTCACTAAAAATAGATGATGGATATTGAACCACAACATCATAGAATGTAAAACATTTTCCTACTTTCAAATCCTTAGTTGGCCAAGTAATAGTTTCCGTAACTGCATCATAAGAACCATTTCTCATGGAAGTTATATAACCAGTATTAGCTGGTAACTGATCAACTAGAGTCACATTATTTAAATCAAGTTGACCATAGCCATCTTGATTACACATTTCAATTCTATATGTAGTTTCACGATCTAATCTAGGATTGCCACTTTTCAATGTTTTAGTAAGAGTAACCACGCTTTCAGCTGTTACATTAACTGTAGAAACTACATTTTCTACGCTATCTGCATTGTCAGAGCTGATTGTAGCTGAATTGGTAACTGTGGTATTGTTAGGGGTTTGACCGTTCTTAAGTGTAACAGTCATTGTTAAACCGCCAGTGGAACCAGCTTCCAGCGGACTAATAAAATTCCAAGTTACCACATTATTTTTAACATCAACTGATTCGATATGTTGATGAGCGGCACCAGTTGGAGCAACTTCTTGTAATATATCAGTTATTTCAGCTGGCAATGTACTAACTAGTTGTACATTTTCACAATCTTCCGTAGTACTGGCACAACGATACTGAAGTAAAAAAGTAAATGGCTGACCAGATAAAACGGATTGTATGTCACCTTCAACTCTTTGTTCAAGTGCTAGTTCTGCTCGTGCATAGGCATTCATCGAAATACCAAGCATCATGACTATCCCAACAAAAGATAGTATACAAGAAGCCGCACCTCGTGAAAGGAGATTCTTCATTTCATTCCTCCATTAATACTATATAAATGATAGTAAAATATTTAGATTGTAAATCGATCTAAACTTAAAGATAAGATTTAAATACTTATAACTCAAACTTTTTTAAGCATTATACATAATATTTAAACAAAATTTACCATATTATTTTCCACAAATTGCCTTAATGAAAATATTTTACTTAAGATTTGAGGTTTAAGGTCATAAATTATTTATTAGTAATGCAAATTTTATTCCCAAAATTAAAGCGTATTATACATTTATATATTGACAAATATCTTTTGCAACTTGCAATGCAATATAAAATATTTTTTGCAGAATTCTTTAAATCTATAATATAGAATTATAACATAATAACTTATTGAGTGTAACTGATAATTCTTAAAATTATGATAGAGTATTAATTTAAAATCGATAAGAAATTCCAAATCGATAGGGTAGAATTTGCTCCGAAATATCAAAGCCAATTTTTTGGAAGTCTTCATAATAATATTCATGCCAGATTATTACCAATTGATAATATAAATTCGGAGTGATAGCTACTTTCCACTTAACTCAGCTTGATTCCTATTACCGATGTTTTTTTATAGAAAATTATATAGTAATTTTTAATTAAATTTAAAATAAATTTACTATTTTGATGGATTAAAAAGAGGAATTAACTCATATATCGATGATATACGATGATTAATCAATTATTCCATCTAATTTACTAAAGGATTTGTTTAACGTTCCCGGGTGGAAGAATCAGATAATTCCGAGTAATTTGACAGCAAATGAGGATAGAGTTTCTCCGCCAGAAAAACATTATCCTCATTTACTCTTAAGTGGATGTGTAGCGAAACTATTTTAGCCAAGAAGCAATAATCGTTTTTTAGTTCCTTCTAAAATATCTTCTGTATCCATAGGATTACCAGCTAAAGTATCTAAATATAATTCAATCCCAATCAACACATCTGCCAAAGATTTTAGCTTATCTTCTGATGGCACAGTGGCCTCTTTAATAAAGACCCGTCCTATATAATTATTGCATTGCCTAAGCAATTTGGCAGCCCGATCATGAGATGCAACAGATAAAAAACCTTCCACTTGTTTTAAACGACCTGGAACTTCTAACAAACTATCATCTTGAGTTCCAGTATCAATAAAGTTAACTATAGGTTGAATTACTTGGGCTAATTCAGTTTTAGCTTCATCAACAGCTACTCCTAATACAATTCCAAACTGTGGAGTTTCAGAGAATTCAGTATCTGGACTTTGTTGTAAACGTTGTTTTGCATGTACACCTTGTACTGATAAAATATCCACAGCAGCACTAATTTTTAGTAATGCATTAGCAATTTTTAATAAAGTTGGCATCTTAAGTGGTTTACGTCCTTCAGTAATATCCAAAAATAGCATTGCCTGTGCTAACATAGACTTACGTTGAACTAATAAACCAAGTAATCCTAAAGTATTAGCCATGTCTCGTAGTAAATCTACCAGTGGAGATAATTCTGAAACAGAAGGATTGTCAGCCCGATTAAATATATCTAAAGTTTCTTCTACTCTAGCAAAGTCATCTTTTAACAAAGTTACCACTACTTTCATCAATTCAATATCAGGCCCAGCAAACATTAATCTTGCAGCTGCTAAAGAGGCTTCTGATGGCAAATAATCATTTAATTGAAATGTAGTTTTGATAGCTATTGTCTGCTTACCTTTGGAACGAGCTTGAGCCACAAAAAATAATAAGTTATTTAATAACGCTTTTGAAGGAGCTATTTTTAACGCTGCATTACCATGAGTCATAACCTGATTTATTGAGGCGTCTATTTGTTTTAATAAATTGAGTATTGGTTTATTAAGAACTAATCCTTTTTGCAATAATGCTTCAATAACTCCTTCTGCCACCCACCAAACTTTAGTAATTGGAGCAGTTCCAGTAGCCTGCTGTAAACGTTGCATCACTGTATAGAGAAATTTTAATCCTTCAACTGGTTGCTTAGGATTTTTAAATAATACAGCTAAACCTTTTTGATAAGCAGCTCGCATTTGCTGCATATATTTTTTCAGTTTATCATCAGTTAATTTTATTGGTTTAAAACTGGTAATAGTAACTGATAAATCTGGTGTAAATAAACTATTAGCCGTTAATGGCTTTTGTTTTCTTAAAGCCCGTAAATTATTTAATAATGGTAATAATGCTAAAGGAATATCACGTTGTACAATTGCTAAATGATCTAGATAATTAGGCAATTGAATTAAAGCCCTCATTAAAATATCATAAGTTGCTTCATTATTTTCAATCTTACCAGCCAATATAGTTTTAATTGTTAATTCAATATCTTGAACTAATAATGCTGCTGTTT
>DRQV01000001.1 GCA_011371325.1 Thioploca sp. | reverse complement strand
TTATAAGGAAATGCGGGTTGATGAATATTTACAGTTTTGTGCCAAATTACATCATATCCCAAGTTCAGCCGTTGCTTATGCAGTTAGCCATGCTATTGAACAATGTGGTTTAAACGCTGTTGCTAAACGTTTGATAGGTAATTTATCTAAAGGTTATCAGCAACGAGTTGGGATTGCTCAGGCTATTATTCATAATCCACAAGTAGTTATTTTAGATGAACCAACTATTGGGCTTGATCCGATTCAAATTCGGGAAATTAGAGCTTTAATTCGTCGTTTGGGAAAAGAACATAGTGTAATCTTATCAACTCATATACTACCAGAAGTACAAGCTGTGTGTAGTCATGTACAAATTATTAATCGTGGCCAGTTTATTTTAAACGATACTATTGATGGCTTACTTAATCAAATGCAGTCAACTTATTTACAAGCAAAATTTCATAATTTACCAAGTATAGAAAAATTAGAACAAATCCAATATATTGAATCAGTGGAAATATTTGAAGATAATAAAGTTCGTATTCAACATAGTATTGAAAATAGCCCTGTGGAAACTTTAGTAGAACAATCAGTTGCTAATAATTGGAGATTATATGAATTAATACCAGAACAACGCACTTTGGAACAAATATTTGTAGATTTAACTAATGAAGATAATTTAATAACTAGGGGGATTGCCTAATGTGGGTAATTGCATCACGAGAATTGCGTAGTTTATTTATTTCACCACTAGCTTGGAGTATTTTAGGGGCAATTCAAATAATTTTAGGTTGGTTTTTTGCCGTATTAGTCGAATGGTTTTTACAACCAGAAGTGCAAACGAACTTAGCCAGTGATCCTAATGCTTCCGGTTTAACTTCAATTGTAATAACATCTTTATTTGATTGGATTGCCATCATATTTTTATTGGCCACTCCATTATTAACCATGCGTCTTATCAGCGAAGAACGACGTAATAATACTTTACCTCTGTTATTATCAGCCCCAATCTCAATGGGTAACATTATTTTAGGTAAGTTTTTGGGATTAATGGCATTTTTCTTAATAATGTTAGCTATGCTGATGCTGATGCCGTTATCATTGTTATTAGGTGGAACTTTGGATTTTGGACAATTATTATCTGGTTTGTTAGGTTTAATTTTATTTTCTGGTGTTTTGATAGCCATAGGGTTATATATATCAACTTTAACTTCGCATCCGACAGTAGCAGCTATTAGTACTTTTGGAACTTTTTTACTATTATGGATGCTCGATTGGGGTGGAAATATAACAGAAGCTCAAGACGATATTTTCAGTCTTAGTTACTGGTCGATTACTAATCATTATCAGTCTTTACTACAAGGTTTGTTTAGCACTGCTGATGTGGTATTTTATCTATTGATGATTGGGTTATTTTTAATGTTAAGCACTTATCGATTGGATGCAGAACGAATTCAATAAGAAGATAGTTTACTATTACAAAAGAACTTTTAAATGCATCCACCTACTGTATTAGTAATTGCTGGTAACGATCCATCTGGTGGAGCTGGTTTATGTGCAGATATTCAAACTCTTGCTCAACATGGATGCCATACTACACCAGTTATAACTTGTATTACTGTGCAAAATAGCTCCAAAGTGCTAACAAATTTACCACTCTCTGGATACCTAATTGCTGAACAAGCCGAAGCTGTTTTACAAGATATGTCAATTGTTGTTTGTAAAATAGGATTATTGGGCAATGAAGAAATTGTGGAAGCAGTACAATCAGTATTAATAAAATATCCAGATATATCAATAGTTTTAGACCCAGTATTAGCATCTGGCAGTGGGCAATTATTAACTCAAAAAAATATCTGTACCGCAATTATAAATAAAATATTACCATTAACTACTATAATTACCCCAAATAGTTTAGAAGCTAGAATTTTAACTGGAGAAAACGAACTAGAAATTGCAGCAAAAAAACTAATCGAATCTGGCTGTCAACATGTTTGTATCACTGGTACTCATGAAACAACCGATAAAGTGATTAATACATTGTATGGAGTTCAATCATGGACTTGGACTCGTTTACCATATAACTATCATGGTTCTGGATGCACATTCGCAGCTAGTTTAGCTGGCAATATAGCTTGTGGAAAGGATATTGTAACCGCAGTAGCCAAAGCTCAAAACTATACTTGGAATAGCTTAAATAATGGTTATAAACCTGGTGTTGGTCAGCATTTTCCAATTCGGGTTAGAAATATTAGTAAAAACCAATAATTCCTCGTTGGAAATACTATAAATTAATTCATAACGAATTGCATCAATTTGTTATAGTATTTCCCAATGGAATATATTACAATTTGAATTGAGAATTAAAAAAGAGATACTAATGTCCCCTTTTTTCATCTTTTTCAATTAATTTAAGATCAGATGGACCTAAACCACCTTTAGCATCTTTCCCTTCTAACTTGATTTTTAAACGTAATTCATTTGGTGAATCAGCATTAGCAATTGCCTCATCATAACTAATACGACCCTCTTGTTCTAATGTAAATAATGCTTGGTCAAAAGTCTGCATACCTAAATCAGAAGACTTTGCCATAATTGGTTTAATCCCACCCACATCACCAACAGCAATTAATTCAGAAATAAGAGGGGAATTACGCAAAATTTCAATAGCCGCAGCTCGACCTCCAGTTACAGTTTTAATCAAACGTTGGGAAATTACAGCCTTTAAATTTAAGGATAAATCGGCCAACATCTTCTTTTGGACATCTATATCAAAAAAACCAATAATACGATCAATAGCTTGGTTAGCATTATTAGCGTGTAAAGTTCCCATAGCTAAATGGCCAGTTTGGGCAAATTCCATTCCAAAATTCATGATTTCAGCATCTCTAATTTCACCCAGTAAAATTACATCGGGAGCTTGTCGCAAAGTATTATGTAAAGCTGCTTCCCAACTTTTTGTATCCACTCCAATTTCCCGTTGCATGATGCAACAATTTTTATGTGGATGAACATATTCAATTGGGTCTTCAAGAGTAATTATATGGCCATATGAATTACGATTTCGATGATCGATTAGAGCTGCCATAGTGGTAGATTTACCAGAACCAGTGCCACCAACCATAATAATCAAACCATTCTTAGCGGTAATTACTTCTTTCAAGACTGGTGGTAAATTTAGCTTATCAAAGTCTGGTACTTCAGCTTCGATAATACGCATGATTACGCCTTGACAACCTTGTTGGACAAAAGCATTAACTCGAAATCTACTTAAACCAGGTGGATGAATAGCAAAATTACATTCCTGAGTTTCTTCAAACTCTTTTAGCTGCTTATCATTCATAATACACTGAGTTAAAGCCATCGAATCTCCAGCAGTCAAGGCTTTTTTCGTCATTGGAGTCATTTTACCTTTAAGCTTCATTGCTGGAGGAAAAGCGGCAGTTATAAATAAATCCGAACCACCTTCTTTCGTCATCAGTTTTAACAACTTAATCATAAAGCCCATGGCTTCATCTCTTTCCATATCTGTATTCCTTTTCTTAATTATTAATGAAAGTTAAAGGTTTTTAACTCTTACTGAAAAATGCCAAAACCACAAAGTTTTAGTTATGTTGGATAAGATCCATGGAGCGATAAAATTTTAATCGCCTTGGTTAAGAAATATTTATTGAAAATAATCCGTTCCTAACATTATATTATGCTAAGAACGAAAATTTAGCTTACATGGCAAATCCAGCTCCACCTAAGTCGCCACCACCTAATAAATGGATATGAAAATGAAAAACTATTTGCCCACCAGCTGGCCCAGTATTAATTACAGTACGAAATCCACCATTTAAACCTTGATCTTTAGCGAGTTTTGGCAATAATCGCATCATATGTATTGTCAAATCATCATTATCCAGCTCATTAAGACTGATAATATGTTCTCGTGGCACAATCAACAAGTGAATAGGAGCTTTAGGATTAATATCCTTAAACACTACTACTTTGTTATCACTATAAACTTGTTCAGAAGGCAATTCTCCGGCAATAATTTTACAAAATAAACAGTCTATATTCATTTCTCCCTCCTAGCTTTTTCTTCCAATCCAGACAAACCAAACCGACGTTCCAATTCATCTAAAATTGTTTTTAGTTCTATATTTTGATGGCTTAATAATATTAGAGTATGAAACCACAAATCAGCCATTTCATAAATCAATTCTTTATCGCTACCATTTTTGGCTGCAATAACTGTTTCAGTAGCTTCTTCACCAATTTTTTTTAAAATTTTATCAAGACCATCGGAATATAGGCTGGCAACATAAGATTCATTTGGATCAGCCATCTTACGTTGTTCTAATATTTGAGATAATTGCAGTAAAACATCACTCATTTGGGGGCTTTTTCTTGTAACATTTCTTTTAATTTAGTAACAGCGTTTGCATTAGTACTAGCTCTGCCACTGAATATATCATCAGAGGTAACTTTTTTGCCATATAAACCTTCATTAGCAAGGTCATCAGATGCCATTGATGAACCCTTTAAAGATACACCAGCAAATATACCAACTCCATCGGAATAATAGTAAATTTCTTTATCAAATACTTCTTTAGTACCAACATCAGTAGCTAAAGGACCAACAGTTAAATCTAACCCGGCTCCTAATTTTAAGTTAGCATTTAAAATATCTCTTGCTAATTTACTGCGAGTAAAAATTAAAACTATATCTTTTGATTCTAAACCAGCTTGCAAACCCAAACTAGCACTAGAAACTGTTATTAAGGATGGATTGCTCCAATCATAACCTTTGCGTAAAGTCATCAAACCTTTTCCAGCTTGGATAGCAACTAAAAAACCACCTTTTTTTACTTTAGCTACTACAATACCTTCAGCATTTCTTAATAAAGATTTGGGTATTTTTTTATCAATAATATCTTCCAAAATTTGCTGGTAAATAACAATATCAGCATTAACTTCATCGATTGATGGAACCTCTGCAACGAATAACTCATCTATACTATCAGCATTTGCTGTTCCATAGGTTAAACCTAATC